>JBBKVJ010000424.1:0-8095 GCA_037968375.1 Paracoccaceae bacterium
ATCGGTGTATTTGACCGCCGGTTCGCGTGTCGTCAGCGCCTCATGCTCCAGCGCAAACTCGATCATGTCATCGCGCCGGTCCTGAGGAATGCGGTTCCAGACAGATTTTGGGTGGGAGACCGATCTGCCAACGCATCGAACCCGCCTTCGACGTAGCGATCATATCCCGTTGACCGGCAGGTGAATGCACGCATTCACCGAGAGGGGGCGGTAGAAAGTCGTGCGGGGAGGCGTTGTGGGGCCGCTCCGCACTGCCCACAGGAGACCATAAATCTGAGCGGCTGAGGATCGTGGCGCAGTTGCAAGACAAGGGAGTGTTCCTGGTCAGGGGCGCGGTTGAACTGGTTGCAACCCGGCTGAACATCTCGAAATTCGCGCTTTACGGCGATATCGAGCAGGCGCGAAAATCTGATCCGATCTCTGGCCCCGAGGCGTCTTCGACGGGCTCGGCGGCAACTGCGCCGGAGGGCGACAGATGATTACCTTGCCCGATGCACGGGCGGCATTGCCTGAGCGGCCGACGCCATTGCAGCGGATCACCAGGATGGAGCATGCCCTCGGGCGGCCCTGCCTGTATGTGAAGCGCGACGACCTGATGCCGGTGGCCCTTGGCGGTAACAAGCTGCGCAGTCTGGAGTTCTGGTTGGGGCAGGCGCTGACTGAAGGCGCCGATACTGTGCTGGTGGCGGGCGGGCCCAATTCGAACATGTGCATACTGGCCGCTGCTGCAACGTCAATCCTGGGGCTGGATTGCGTGGTCTTTCACAACGCCAGCGCCACCCCGCAAAGCCGCGATGCCAGCTTTTTCAACCGGCTGTTTGGGGCCAGCGTGCGCTACTGGGCGACATCGATGAAACCCGCCGGGGGGCTGCGCTGGATCGCGCCGTTGACGAGTTGCGCCGCGACGGGCGCAAGCCCTATATCATCGGCAATTCGATCATCGGCGCGCTTGGCTATGTCTGTGCCGCCACTGAACTGCTGGCGCAGGTCAGGGCTGACAATCTGAACATTCGCCACGTGTTCTTGCCCGGCTTGATGGGGCCGACCGAAGCGGGGTTCCTCTTTGGCAATGCGCTGCTGGGGTAGAGGTAATGGGCTGGGTGTCTCACCGCAGGACACTCAGTTGGCACTCTGCACGGCTCGGATCGAATTCTTCCGTGATGTTCGGCCGAATGAAAACGGAATCTAAATTCATCACGGTCATGTTGGACATTCCGATCTCAGAACGAGGTTCGCATGATCCAGAAGGGCCAAACTCTTGCGATGGCGGCGGTTTTCGCGATTGTGGCGGGCGGCGCCATGGCGCAAGGCTATTCGCTGTTGAATGCGGGCGGATTGCATGCCGCAAGACCGCCGCTGTTTGAGCAGGCGCCACTTGACGCGGCGCCACTTGCCGCAGCGCCGCAGGCGCTGATTCAGGCCCGTGCCGAGATTGCCGACACTGCCGAGGCGGAAGAGGCGCGCGGCCGCGCCCAGAGCCTTTTTGTAGGCCGGTCCAGCCGCGGGTTTTTCGCACCCTTTGCGCCGCGCGATCGCGGCACTCCGGGGGGCATTGCCGATGCCTATCGGACGATCCTCAGCGACGACCCCCACGCCGAGATGATCCGCCATATCGTCGCCCGTGCCGAGGCCGGACGAGACGGCTATGACGCGGTGCAACACGGCGCAAAGCGCAAGCCAGCCCAGCCGCCCACAAAAATGACACTGGGTGAGATATTTGCCTGGATCAAAGCGACCCCGGGCCAGCCCCACGCGATCGGGCGCTACCAGTTCATCCCCGCAACGCTGGGCCGTCTCGTCGAAATCGCCGGCGCCAACCCCAATCAGCAGTTCTCCCCCGAGCTACAGGATCGGCTTGCCGACATCTTGTTGCAAGAAGCCGGTCTTGACGCCTTTCGCGCCGGTGACATTTCGCGGCACGGCTTCATGAACAACCTCGCCAAAATCTGGGCCGGGCTTCCAAACTCGACCGGCCGCTCGCATTACCACGGCTATGCCGGCAATGCCGCGACGATGACCTGGGACAGGTTCGACAGCGAAATGGCGCGCATCTTTGTAAGCTGACACGGACCCCGCGGCGAACTTCGGCGACGGAGGTGACTGGCGGTTCACCAGCAATCACTTTGGCACTGCGAAACGCAATCTCTTGCGACGTTTCTGGCGCCAAGGCCAGGGTGGTTTTCAGAGGCGCCATAAACATCGCTCAGACTGAGGTCAGTGCGGAACCGGGAACCGTCCGAATTTGTTGAATCCAAGCGGAGTAATCGCGGCTTAGCCGCACAGCCTTGCATGAGCGACAATTCACCTACCTTCAGACCTCTGGCGGACACGCAATCCACCACCGAAACCACGGAACGGGACCTGAACACGGGGCAGGGTGGAGAGACGCACCTGCAACCGGGTGATGGCACAATGCACCTGACGCTACGCCCTGATCCGATCACTGACACGCAACAGTGACGGCATCGGGATGGCATGAGCGGGGCAAGTCAGCCGACGCCGGGGCTTGTCGCTGATCGATAACCCAGGCTGAACTCGGCGTGAGCGAGGTGGAACACGTCCGACAGGCACGGCGCTTTCGATCGTGCGGGACCGTTCGGAATGGCCTTTGCGACGGGTATGACATCTTTGCAGCCGGAATTTGCGGGCTGCGAGATGGCAATTGGCAGGGATAGTGCGGCGCTTAAACGAGGGCGTCCAGGCTGGCTTGAATGTTGTGGAAACAGGATGACGGTGTGATCAATATTCTGCTCAGGCTTTTCCCGCACACACGGCTGTCGGACCACGCGGTCAACTATATCAGGTTCGTCTCCAAGCACCGTCGGCGTCCAACGGATGCACTTGTCCTTAACGACGTTCTCTATCGTATCAAGACCAATGGCGAGTTGAGAAACCCGCTGCGCGTCTTCACGACCGACAAGGAATTCATGAAACTTTATGTCTCTGCGCTGATCGGGCCGGATTACAACGCTCCGACCCTGGCCGTGCTGAGAAGCAGGCAAGAGGTGCAGGACTATGCCTTTCCTGACCGCTGCATTGCCAAACCCACGCATTCCAGCGGCCGATATCAAACCGTGGCGGCGGGCGACCGCGTTGACCGGCTGGAAATCTGCAGCTGGTTTTCGCACGACTATTATCGCGGATCGCGTGAGGAAAATTATCGGACCCTAAGCAAGAAGGTCATCGTCGAGCCGTTGCTGTTCGAGGGTCTGCGCCTAAGGAAATCAAGGTCTATTGCTACAGGGGCAAGGCGAACCTGTGCTATCTACGCAGCAAGAAGGGCGATGAAATCCAGTTCCATTTCTACGACCGGAACTGGACAGGGTTTGCCTATGACGCCACGACGCCAGAGGCGGGCCAGGAACACGCACGGCCAGCGTGTTTTCAACAGATCCTGGACGCCACAGAAGCGCTCGGCCGCAGCTTCGATTTTGTACACGTCGATTTCAACACCGACGGCAAAAGGTTCCATGTCGGCGAGATCACCCATTGCGAAGGCGGCGGACATTACAGATTCCACTCGAAGCGAAACCCGCATCTGGTGGCGGAAGAACGAATTTCGCAGATTATCTTTCGCTGATGCCGCGCGGGTGGCCGGAGTTGTAGGCGAAGTTGGGACGACTGGCGGAGGGGACGGGACTGCCGTCGAGCCTTCTCCACCGGCCAAGCTATTGATTTTGCTAAACACGGCGACTTGGGACCGATGCCAGCGCTGTATTTCGGCTGCACCGTACTCGAGCCCGTGCTCATGCAACATATCCTCGACATTTCGAAGTGACCGCTGGATCCGGACCTAACGCATCACCGCGTGACGGATGATTTCGGGGCTCGTCTTGAAGTAACGAAAAGGACTGCGTTTGGTCATGGCTGAATGCTAGAAACCCACCATGTCCCTCTTAAGCCGATTTGCTCTGACAGGACCCTCCGGGCAAGTATTCTGCGACCGCCGAGATCCCTGCGCCAAATGGCCGGATTCGTGGATTTCGTGAAGTTACGCTATGCTTGGGACCTATCTTGCTGAGACGAGGCCCCTAATGATACGCCGAAATGCCATTTTGCCTATCCACAGGCATGCGGGTGTCTGTCCTTCTGTTCTCTGTCTGGCGCTGGCCATGTTGATTGCGCAGGCTCCGCCTGCCTATCCGCAGGATGATACCGAAGGCGACGATGGCGGTTTCATTTCGGTCACGGTAGAGGAGGACGGCGGCTCGACGATCTACCCCAACACACCCTCGAGCGATGGTACGATTAAGATGATGGTGGCGATAACCGCGCGGGCACTGTTGCCCGAGGTGCGTGCCATCACCGCCGACTGCAGCCTATATTCGCCGTTTGCGCAGGAGGCCGGGTCGGATGCCCTGGTTGGTGTTGGCCAGGCGATCCTGATCCGTGAGGGGGAAGAAGCCGCCGACTGGTATGACCGGGAAACCGGTGGAACGCTTGCCGGTTTCGCGGGGGACGGTACCCAGATCACCGCCGAAGTGCATTTTTCGCGCGGCAGCGACACTATACCCATCGAGGTATGGACCCACGGAGAATGCAGGCTCTATTTCTACCCTGATATCCAAACTGTGAAATCGGCCGAGATGTGTGGCGCCGAGGCCTTTCGACAAAATTATTCGAGTTCGCAGGCAGGGCGGAACCTTGTTGGCTGCGTCTGGCCCGGGACCGAACCCGCTACGGCGGCGGCCAAGTTCAAGCGGCCGGGGCTCGAGGGGTTTGACCCTGCCACCGGCGGACTGGCCAATGCAGCGGGGGCAGGCGAATGATCCTGCGAGCTGCTTTCGTCATACTGTTTTCCCTGTGCTCCCCGCCCATCGCGAATGCACAGGAGGCCGAGGTCCCGCTGCCAGGACTCGACCAAGACGATTTCTATCTGACGGAAATGCTCATCAAGGTTCGGGTGGAAGTGGACGGATTGATCGAACAGGCCAATACAGTGGTGGTCAACTGTTTCGTCTTCGGCGCAGGCGAAGAAATGGAGGCCGTCGGGACGGGCCAGCTATGGCTGTATCGCGAGTCTGCTCCAGTTACTGGAGCAAGCAGGTCGGCGGAATCCTTCGAGGGCTCCAGTATCAACAAGGTGGTTTCGGTTCCCATCGTGGCCTTCGAACCGCACAGCCAGGCCATTAATTATTGGCATGGCGGAAAGTGCGCATTGCAGATCGGTCTGGATCGTGCCGACCTGGATCCAGGATCGATCGAGACACCGCGCCTCTGCGAAGCTCTCAATGACGAACCGGGCGGCAAGCTGGCCTGTGTCTGGCCCGACACCGACCCAGAGGCGGCCGTGATCAGCTTCCGCCGCCCCGGCCTTCCCGATGCCGACAGCGCGACCGACGATGCTGACTGAGCTGGAAAATTGCCGCCACAGACCGCGAGCCCTGACGCCGCTCCGCCGCAGTCCGACCTGATAACTGATTGACGGCGATAACGGCATCTCCTCCCGGTTCGCCGCGGATTTCAGGCTATGGTCGCAACGGGTCAGTTCACAGAAGGACATCGGCGGCGGGGTTCGGAAGGGAGACCGGGGATTTCCGGCAGGTTGCCGGAAGCTGCTTTCGAGGTGCCACCACCCGCCGGATTCGGGGATTTTGCCGATCTGGGTTATGCTCTGGGCAATTCGTGCTGCGACGGGGTCCCGGATGACAAGTAGCAACTAGGGGCCAATCTAGACAGATGTTTGGGTTGGTGGGTGCAGCTTCGGATTGTGTGGGAAAACGAGTTAGTCCCACCAATTCCGAGAGGAACCACAATGGCCGACAAACACCTTCGCCGCCCTGCAGTGCAAGAACTGACCGGGCTTTCCCGATCCACCATCTATGACCTAATGGCGAAGGGTGCGTTTCCGCATCCTGTGCGTCTGACGAGAAAGGCTGTTGCTTGGCCCGAAAGCGCAGTAGTGGATTGGCTGGCAAGCCGCCCGACCGCCCAGCGCATCGCCAGTTAAAACAACACCCGCACCTTCAAAACCGAGGGCACGGGCGTTGGGTAGTCTGTGGAAATTCTACTTACCGCACTGGCCCTCATTTTTCAATGAGGCTTAACATGAATGACATGAGAAAACCCGAAACCGGCAACGCCGTGTTTTCCGTCCAGAACGGCACCGAACCGCCGTTCTTGCTTCACCTCAAGGGGCGCGACCGCTGGGCGCTGGAAAGCCTGATGCAGGCTGGCCCGACGGGCTGCACCCCGATTGACCATCCCGGCCCCCGGTGGAGCGGCTATGTGTTCAACCTGCGACAAGCGGGGGTCACCATTGAAACCCTGTATGAGGCGCATGACGGCCCCTATCGCGGCACTCATGCGCGCTATGTCCTGCACTCCACTGTGAAGCGCGCGGATCTGGGCGAGGTGGCGGCATGAGTTCCCCAGACAAGCGTCACCGCGCGCCCAGCGCCAAGGGGTTGCAGGTGCGCCGCATCGCCCGTGCATTTGGGCTTTCTCATGCCCGCGCAATGCTGATTGCCGAACTGGCATATGGAGGCAATCAGCCGTGAGCAAGAAACCCTACAAGCATCACAAGAAAGGGGGGGCTGGGCGTTTTGTCCAGCTTCCCGAATGGCTGCAAGCCTCACCTGCCTGGGCAACGCTGAAACCCGGTCCACGGTCGCTTTATATCGAGCTAAAGCGACGGTTCAACGGATCGAACAACGGTAGGATAATCCTGAGTCATCGTGATGCGGCCAAGGCACTCTGCGTTCACGCCAATACAGTCGGGCCGTGGTTTGCAGAGTTGCAGGAACGCGGGTTCATCGACCTGGCGCAAGCACCGCACCTGGGGCCATCCGGCATCGGGCGGGCATCGGTCTGGGCGCTGGATGAGGAAGGGCGCGACGACATGAAGCCGCCGCGAAAACGGTTCATGACGTGGCGGCCAAAACAAAAGCCCCCCACAAAAAACGGGACGCCCCGTCACAGTTCTTGTGACACCCCCGGCCTTTATAGACGGGAAGTATCGCCAACCGTCTCAAAAACTGTGACGCAAAGGACCAATTCGCGCCCGGACCCCGTCACAAAAACCGGGACACATATAGATATAGCCATAGGCAGGTGAAAACCGACGTGCCGCTTGCAGGGTATTCGAACCGCGAGATGAGCGGCACCCGACTTGAATCTCGCCAGACTAATCAGGCCAAGACTTTAACCCGGCTGACGCCCTCTCGAAAACCAAAGGACCCGATATGCCTGCACCTGATCCACACGGGATATCACTGGGAGAAGCCGCACCCGGTCGCATTTCGGTGCTTGCGGAATCCTGGCTCTGCGGCAACCGCAAAGCGAGGATGAAACGGGCAGTTGCCATTCTGCGCAACCTGCAACGCGGCGGTTGGCGGTGTCTGTGGTGCGGCGACCCCGTGCCGCTCTACAAGCGAGCGGATGCGCGGTTCTGTTGCGAGGGATGCAGGAAGCGTGCTGCGCAGCGGCGGCGGGAATGGCGTTTCAAATAGTCCAAGTAGAAAATCAGGCGGAACAGGACCACGGAGCGAACTATTTCAGTTTAGAGAATCCACTAAATTTTTTTTCTGGCAACACTCGGCCAGTGCCCGGCTCGTAGCGACACCGGTATATTGCGAAAGAACGAGAGTTGCGCCTCTGTGATTGGATCATCGAACTTCACGCCAACACGACCGGAGCGAATCCAAATCACTCGCCCAACGATGTCCAAGCCCAGCACTGTAAAGCGAGGCCTATCGCCTGGCGACAAGTGGCTGTCTTTGCAGATGACGCACAAACCGGCCGAGTTGACATTTCTAAGAGTTGCCAAATGCTCTTCCCGCCCGACATGAATACGAATGTACCTGTCGCCTGGCCAACGGTAGTTTCGGTAGCGCATTCCTTCCTCCGAAACGTTCAATCCTAGATTAGGGAAAACAGATGAATGATCGATTACTAGTGCCTGTTCAGCGCAAGGTTCTACGATGCCACGAGCGCGCAGAGGGTAGCTATGTGGGAGCAAAGGGAGCGGTGCAGGTAGGGTTGGCGGATAGAATGACCGGAGCAGAACTGAGAGAGCATCGGCTGGCTGCAAGGCTATCCCAGCAAGCCCTTGCCCAGAGCGCCGGGATAAGCCGACACGCGGTTTCTTACTGGG
>JBBKVJ010000425.1:0-4906 GCA_037968375.1 Paracoccaceae bacterium
TGATCTTCGCTGCGCCGGTGCGCGGCCAGCGACGCTGCTTCGGTTTCGGTGCCGATCCTGAGTTCGAGGATGGCGATGATGTCGGCAAGGGTGGTCTTGTCTGCGGGTGGGATCTCGAATCCGTCGTCGGGTTCCGGGACCGCTGACACACGCAGCACACCCTGGGCGTCCCGTTCCAGCAGGCCATCGTACACCAGGGTTTCGAGTGCGCGTTCGACCATGCCGTCGCTGGTGACATAGTCGGCCATCAGCGCATCGCGGTCGGGGACCGCCGCGCCGACGGGCAGCGCGCCGCTGCGAATCCTGGCAGTAATGCCGCGCGCGACCTCGTCCGCCAGTTTGTACATCCAGAGCGCGCGGCGCGAAAGATAGGCTGAACCGGGCATCCTAGCCGCCCTCCGTCCGGCGATTGTGGCGTATCGAGGCATAGAGCGCCAGCGAGATCAGCCCGGCGCCGATCAGGCCGGTGAGGATTTCGGGGATATGGATCAGCGACTGGGCGAACATGATCAGCGAGAGGGCAAGAATGGAATAGAATGCGCCATGCTCGAGATAGCGGAACTGGGCCAGCGTCTTGCGCTCGACCAGCATGATGGTCATCGAGCGTACGTAAAGTGCGCCGATTCCTAACCCAATGGCGATCAGGAACAGGTTCTGGGTCAGAGCGAAGGCCCCTATCACCCCGTCAAAGGAAAAGCTGGCATCGAGGACCTCCAGATATAGGAAAGCCCCCAGACCGCCGCGCGCCGCCGCTCCGCGCGCCTCTTCGGCGGAATCGAGCAACTGGCCCAAAAGCTCGACACCAAGGAAGGTCAGCAGCCCACACACAGCGGCGAACAGGAACTCGGCGCCCTGCCGGTCCGGCAGGATCTTTGCGACCACCATGGCCAGGGCCAGCACGATGGCCAGTTCCACGCCACGCAGCGACGACCATGTGCTAAGCCGCACCTCGACGATGCGCAGCCAGTGCACGTCCTTTTCCTGATCGATGAAATAGCTGAGCGCTACCATCATCAGAAAGCAGCCCCCAAAGGCGGATATCGAGATCTGCGCGCCATGCAGGATATGCGCGTATTCCTGCGGATGCGCGGCGGCGAGGATCAGGGCATCGATGGGGCCGATCCGGGCGGCGATGGCGACGACGGCCAGCGGAAAGATTACCCGCATACCAAAGACCGCGATCAGGATGCCCCAGGTCAGAAACCGCTTTTGCCAGAGCGGGGTCATATCCTTGAGTGTGTTGGCGTTGACGATGGCGTTGTCGAAGGACAGCGAGATTTCCAGAATTGCCAGCACAGTTCCGATGATCAGGAACGACAGGCCGCCGCCAAGCGTGCCTGTGGTGTGCAGGCCCAGCCCGAAAGCCAGCACAAGGCCAAGAACTGTCAGGGCCATCGCCCAGCGGAAATAACCGAGCAGCAGTTTCACCTGACGGTTCCGGCCGCAGTGCCCGGCAGCCGGTTGACCTGGGTCAGCAGCGGCTTGCCGCTAAAGAAGGCCGCCAAATTGTCGACCACCAGCTGCGCCATGGCGTCGCGCGTCTCGACCGTGCCGCTGGCATGATGCGGGTAAAGCGTCACGTTGGGCAGGGCGGTGAGCACCGGGTCAGGGTTGGGTTCGTTCAGATAGACGTCAAGCCCGGCGCTGCCAAGCGCGCCCGATTGCAGCGCCCTGGTCAGGGCGGGTTCGTCCACCACGCTGCCGCGCGCGATGTTGATCAACGTACCCACAGGGCCGAGGGCCGCCAGCATGCTGCCGTCGATCATCGCGTTGGTTTCAGCACCACCCGGCACCGCGATCACAAGAATATCGGACCACTCCGCCAGCGCCAGGACTGAAGGATAGTACTGGTATGGGCTGTCTGGCTTTGCGTTGCGGGCCGTATAGCCGATTTCCAGCCCCAAGGGCTCGAACCGCCGGGCAATGGCCTTGCCGATGGTTCCCAGCCCGACGATGCCCGCGCGTTTGCCCTTGATGGTGGAGGTCAGTGGATACATCCCCTTGCGACCCCAGTCGCCCGACCGCACATAGGCATGCCCCGCGATCAGATGCCGCCGCGCCGCCAGCGTGAGCATCAACGCGCAGTCGGCCACATCGTCGTAAAGCGCGTCTGAGGTGTTGATGATGGGGATGCCGCGTTCAGTCAGCGCGTCGATGTCGATGCTTTCGAACCCTGCGGAAGAGCAGGCGACGATGCGCACGTTCGCAAGATCCGCAAGATGCGCCCGGGTCAGCGGCGCGTGGCCGTTGGTTACGACGGCCACGCAGCGTTCGCCTATTTCGGCAAGATAGGCCTCTTTGTCCACTGCCTCGTCGTAGCGGAGCAAATTGTAGGCGGCTTCCAGTTGAGCCATCGCTTTAGGCCGCGTGGGATACATCACCAGCACGTCGGGTTTTATCATATCTCAGGCCTCCAGAAGTCTGCGCGCATGGCGGCGCTCGGCCTGAATCTCTGGGTCAGGGTCCAGGCTGGCGGCCAGAAGGGCGCGGGTATAGGCCTCTCGTGGGGCCTCAAATATTTGACGCACCGGTCCTTGTTCGACGATTCGCCCGCCCTGCATGACTACCACTCGGTGGGCAAAGTCGCGCACCAGCGGTAGGTCATGGGCGATAAATATGTAACTGAGGCCAAGGTCGTCCTGCAGACGGTTCAACAGCGCGATGACCTGGGCCTGGATCGATACGTCGAGGGCCGAGACCGCCTCGTCGCAGATGATCAGCTTGGGCTCCAGCGCCAGGGCGCGGGCGATGGCGATGCGCTGACGCTGGCCGCCCGAGAACTGGTGCGGGTAGCGGTGCAGGTGGCTGGCGTCCAGCCCGACCTGTTGCAGCAGCTCGCGCACCCGTGTGGCCCATCTATCGCGGGGCAGTATTTCAGGGTGGATCGCAAAAGCCTCCGCGATGATCTGGCCGACCGACATGCGCGGGTTCAGCGATTGTGTGGGATCCTGGAACACCATCTGAATCTCGCGCCGCATCGCGTACAATTCGCGCGGGGGCATCGTCACCAGATCGCGCCCCACATAAAGCGCCGCGCCCGATGTCGCCTCTTCCAGGCGCAGCAGCGTCTTGGCGAGCGTCGATTTGCCAGAGCCGCTTTCGCCGACGATGGCCACGGTTTCGCCCGGCAGGACGGTGAGGCTGGCGTCCTCAAGGGCCTTGAAGGCGCCGAAATGCTTGGAGAGGCCCTGCACTTCGAGGATCGGCTTGATGCCGGTGTCCAGGGGGGGGGCCATTTCGCCGGCGCCGGGCACGGCGGAAATCAGCTTTTTGGTGTAGGGGTGGACCGGGTTGTTGTAGACCTGTGTGGCGCTGCCGGTCTCGACGATCTCGCCCGAAGTCATCACCACCACGCGGTCGGCGACCTCTGCCACGACGCCCAGATCGTGGGTGATCAGCAGCAGGCCCATGCCGGTTTCCTGCTGCAATTCTTCCAGCAGCGCTAGGATTTGCGCCTGCACGGTCACATCCAGCGCCGTCGTGGGTTCGTCGGCGATCAGGATGTCGGGTTTCATGCCCAGCGCCATGGCGATCATGATCCGCTGCCGCTGGCCGCCGGAAAACTGGTGCGGAAAAGAGTCGATCTTGGTTTCAGGCGTGGGGATGCCGACCCGCCGCATGAGGTTCAGGGTGCGGGCGCGGGCCTGTGCGCGGGGCGTGCCATGGGTCGTCAGGGTTTCGGCGATCTGGAAGCCGACAGAATAGACCGGGTTCAGGTGGCTCAGCGGATCCTGAAAGATCATCGCGATGCGGCGCCCGTTTATCTGACGCCGCTCATGCTCTGACATGAGGAGCAGATCGCGGCCCTCGAACAGGATCTCGCCGCTGGCGATCTCGCCAGGAGGGCAGTCGATCAGGTCCATGATCGCCGAGGCCGAGACCGATTTGCCCGACCCGGATTCGCCCAGGATCGCCAGGGTCTCGCCCCGGTCGAGGTGCCAGTTGACGTTGCGCACGGCGTGGACGGTGCCCTGCGCGGTGTGGAAATCGACGGTGAGGTCGCGGACTTCTAGCAGGTGGCTCATGTCTTTTTCCCCACAATCTCGAGCCGCCAGCGCTGGACCGGATCAAGCGCGGTGCGCATCCAGTTCGACAGAAGGTTCAGCGACAGCGTCGTCAGGATGATTGCAAGGCCCGGCCAGAACGACAGCCCCCAGGCGGTAGTCAGATAGGGGCGGCCCTGTGACACCATCAGGCCCCAGGTGATCTCTGGCGGCTGGATGCCGATGCCCAGGAAGGACAGCGAGGATTCGGCCAGCATGACAAAGGCGAAATCCAGCGTGGCGATGGTGATCAGCGTTGGAAAGACGATGGGCAGGATGTGGCGGAACACGATGCGGCGGGTGCTGGCGCCCATGACCTGGGCGGCCTGCACGAACATGCGCTCGCGGATTTCCAGCACCTCGGCGCGGCTGGTGCGCAGGTAGATCGGGATGCGGGTGATCGCCAGCACGATGACCAGGTTTCCGACCGAGGGCGACAGCATGTACAGCACGATCACCGCCAGCAGCAGCGAGGGGAAGGACATGATGACATCGGCCAGCCTCATGATAACCTGGCTGGTCATCTTCGAGGTATAGCCCGCGATCAGCCCCAGCGCCGTGCCCAGCGTCAAAGAGCAGGCCACCGCGCCGGCGGCAACCATGATCGTGTTCTGCGAGGCCACGATGATGCGCGCCAGAAGCGGGCGTCCCAGCGCGTCGCCGCCCAGAAAGAACAGCCAGTTCTGCGACAGATCGAACGGCGGAGCGTTGCGCCCGCGCAGGTTCTGCCGGGTGGCGATGTCGTCCAGCATCATGGGGCCGAAGATGGCGCAGAAGATCACCACCAGCAGGAAGATCGCGGCACAGAGCGCGAACTTGTCACGCCACAGCATGCGCAGGATCTGCAGGGCGGGATGCGGGGC
>JBBKVJ010000426.1:0-6808 GCA_037968375.1 Paracoccaceae bacterium
GGCCAGATGCGCGCGGGCCAGACCGCCCAGCGCGCCGGGATGCTCCGGAGCTTCGGCCAGAATCGCGGCGAAGGTTTGCGCGGCGTCGGCGGCAGCGCCCTCGGTCAGCATCGCCTCGGCGGCCTCGATCGCCTCGCCCAAACCGCCGTCGCCTGCAAGGCCGGTCAGCTTGGCCACGAACGCCTCGATCTCTGACCCCGCCACCGCGCCCTGAAACCCGTCGACCGGCTGGCCCTGCCAGAACCCGTAGACCGTGGGGATCGACTGGACGCGGAGTTGCTGGGCGATGGCCGGGTTCTGGTCGATATCGACCTTGACCATCTTCACCTTGCCTTGGGCCGCCATCACCGCCTTTTCCAGGGCCGGGCCCAGCGTCTTGCAAGGCCCGCACCACGGCGCCCAGAAATCGACGATCACCGGCACCGTCTTCGAGGCTTCGATGACATCGGCCATGAATGTGGCCTCGGTGCCGTCCTTGATCAGGTCGGCGGGAACAGGGGCGGGGGTCTGGCCGAATTCGAGCATGGCTGGGCTTCCTTGGCTTGGTCGCGACGTTCGGTGCTGTAGATGGCGCAAACACCCCCGGTTCGCAAGGTCAGGCGCGGGGCAGCGGCAGGCAGCCGGTCCAACAAGCGACTATCAGCGGCAGGGCGACGGCGAGGCGTCTAATAGTCATGGATATGTTCGATAGTGACGCCCTGCGCCGCGTATTCGCGCAGCACCGAGGCCAGTTCGCGCACCTTCACCTCAATCAGCAGGCGATTGTCGCCATAGCCCTGACGCCGGAAGCTGTAGATCGAGCGCGGCAGCGTCGCGAAGTTGTGGATGATGGTGAACAGGATGTCGTCATTGCCGGCGATCTCGACAAAATTGCCATTCCGCGCCGCGATGGTCTTCGCAATCTCGGTGAAGGCCGCGTAGCGTGGGGTTTCGATCTCGACACCCGGACCCAGCGGGCCGATCACCGTGACGCCCTCGATGGCGGCAAGCTGATCCGCGCCGATCCCCGAGACCACCGAGCGCAGCGTCAATGCGTCGGTGCCGGTGGCGGCGACCAGCTTTTCGATGACCGTGGCATAGCCCGCCTTGCCGCGCATCTCGATGTTGAGCGCGATCGCGCGTTCCCAGTCGCGCGGAGCGCTGGTCTTGGCGTCCCACAGCGCCGAGGCGTCTGCGGAGAAGTCATACGCGTACCAGGGTGTTTGCCGCAGGAACGCTGCGTATTCAGCTGCCTGTGTGGCCGACAGGTCATCCAGTGGCGCGCGGGTATCGCCCCGGATCAGGGTCATGATCCGGCCGATGGTCTCTTCGTAAGCGGCTTTCAGCGACATCTCGAGGTTGAAGCTGGTGCCGATGGTATAGATCGTGCGCCGCGACGCCGCGTCAAAGCCGCCATGCGCGTCGGCCTTGGCGACCAGCGGGCAAAGCGTTGTCCAGAAGCCCTTGATCGTGCTGAAGTAATTGAAATCATGCGGGTCGCCGTTGGCGATCACCCGGGCATAGGCGTCATAGGCGTGCACAATGTGCCATTCGGGATAGGTGGTGTAGGTGCGGCCTTCGCTGCGCTGCGCCTCTGGCGGCAGCAGCGAGACGTATTCTGTGCCGCCCGGTGTGCCCCGGCAGGCGGTTTCGATATAGATGATCGGTGTGCCGAATATCAGCAGCAGCAGAAGGGCCGTAACGACGATCCGGCGCAGCCAGATACTGAGCCAAAGAATGAATCGCATCAGCGTTTCTCCAGGAACAGGCCAGCGGCAAGGGCAAAGCCGCCGAGGGCAATATGGGGCAGGTTGGCGAGAATCCTGAAGCCGAACGGCAGGTCAAGGACGCCGTTGGTGAAAATGCCAAAGTCGAGATAGCCCGACCCGGTGGCAAGGCCCAACGCGCCATCGCCCAGGTAAAGCGCGCCGAAGACGGTCAGGAAGAACCGCGCCGCCTTGTGCGAGGTCAGTGCCGCGCCCAGCGCCCAAAGCGCTGACGCCAAATGCAGCGCGTCATCGAAGATATCCAGCGCGAAGATGCCGAAGGCGCGGCCCTGATCGTCGGCCAGACCGGGGATGTAGTTCAGTGCCGCCGCCCCCAGCAGCACGACGAAATAGCCCAGCGATATCTTTTGCAGCAGCGTCATACAAAGCCCGCGTAATTGTCCCACAGCCCGTTGCGAAAGCTGAGCCTGGGGTCGATCTGGCGCTTGAACGCCGCGAAATCGCCAGCGCGCGGATAGGCGCGACGGTATTGCTCGACCGTCGCATGTGGCCGGTAGGGCAGGTAATAGCTGCCACCCAGCGCCACCACGCCGTCGATCAGGTTGCCGGTCATCCGCGCCATGTCAGCCTCGGCACGGGCGGTCATCTCCTGGCTGAACGACATCACGGCGGCGATCCGGGCGGTGGACGCATAGCTGAGCCAGGCATCGGGGTTGGCGGCAACATAGCGCAGGGTGACATTCAGAAGCTCCTGATAGCTTGCCGGAATCACTTCGCGGCAAAGTTCGAGGAACGCGCCGAAACGGTCGGGGGCGACGAAATACTCGTGCAGGATATCGGTGCGGTTCGGATCGCGGTCATCCAGCGTCGCGGCAGGTTCGTTCAAAAGCGAATTGCGGGTCACCGCGTCGGACCCCGCCCGCGCGCCGGGACCGGTTTCCATGCCCCAGCGCACCCGCTTCATCCTCTCATTACCCAACTGCCAGCGATAAAGGCGGCTCGAGGCACGGCTGAGCCAACCCGAACCCGAGGCGCGCGGCAGGTCGCTTTGGTTGGCGGTTGGGCGATAGGCGATCAGCAGCGCCTCTTCGAAGAACCGCGCCTTGTCGATGTTGAGACGGCCATAGGCCATCGTCACCGCGCTGTCGTTCACCGCCGCCGTGAAGGCGGGCACGAATTCGCTGGCGGGAAGCGCCTGAAAGGTCGGTTCCAGCCGCTGGTTCTCGACCGCCTCGACCTCAAGTTCGGTGATGAACCCGGCCAGCCCGTAACCGCCCATCGCATGGCCATATAGCTCGACATTCTCGACCGGGGAACAGGTGACAAGGCTGCCATCGGCCAGCATCATCTGCAGCGAGCGGACCGTGGCGCCCATCGGCCCGTAGGGCACGGGCCAGCCGTGGGCGTTGACACTGAAAGTGGCGGCGACGCCGAAATCGTTGTTTGATTGCATGACCTTGGGAGACAGGCCAAGCGGATCGAGCGCCGCGATCACATCGCGCCAGCGGGCACCGGCATGGGCGCGGTAGATCCGCTGGGCGGTGTTGACCTCGACCGTGGCGTTGGCGAGCGTGATCGCGTGGCCGCCTTCGGGGATTGCCTGCGCGCCCATCGAATGCCGGGCGGCGCCGATGCAGACCGGGCGGCCAGCAGTCTGCGCCTCGGTCAGTTCGGCGCGCAGCCGCGCCACCAGCGCCGCGCCCGCATCCTCGGCCAGCACGATGTGCTTGCTGACCGGCGTCGGTGACAGTCCCGAAGCGTCGTTCAGGATGCCCTCGGGCGTCGGTGGCGCCAAGGCGATGCCATCCAGCACCGGCAGATCGGCCCGGAACGCGCGCGCGCCGACAACGCCGAGGGCGGCGCCGGTTCCGAAAAGCGTGGCACGACGGGTAAGTTTTCGCATCAATACTCCGGCCAGATCGCAGTCTGGCATTTATTTTTTAGCGATCAATCAGGGCAAAAAGTGGGTGATTGTAGGGAATTACCGAACGACGTGGCACCCGGGCAACGGCACCGGAGGATGTGGTTTTATGGTAATGACCGCGCCGCGCACCCGCCCTTGCCAGCCGGAAGAACGATGCTGGCGCCCACATCGCGCAGCGCCTGAGTCAGGCCATAGCTGCCCATCAAGGTCAGCTCCATCGGCGCGGACGAGATGATCCGCGTGCCTTCGGGAAGCGCTTCAATCAGGCCTTCGCGGGGAAAAAGGACAACCACCTGTCGGTTGCGCTCGAAGGTCTGGATTGCAAGGAATGCGGCAAGTGCGACCAGACCAAATGTCATCAGGCCGTTCCGGCTGCCTATAATCGCGAGCTTTGTCATCTGCACCTCCGCGACATCACTGGCCCAGCGTCCTATATTTCTGCATTTCGCGCAAGATTCTCGTCTGCACGCGTCTGCCTAAAGATCAAATGTGGCCAGCACCGGGGCGTGGTCCGAAGGCTGCTCCCAGCCGCGCACATCGCGCAGGATGCGGCTGTTGTGGGCGGCCGAAGCGATATCCGGCGTTGCCCAGACGTGATCCAGCCTGCGGCCCTTGTCGGCGGCGTGCCAGTCGGGCGAGCGGTAGGACCACCAGCTGTAAAGCTGCCCATCGGGGATGTCCTGCCGGGTGATATCGACCCATTTGCCAGCATCTTGCGCATCAGTCAGAAGATCGGTCTCGACCGGCGTATGGCTGACGATCTTCAGAAGCTGCTTGTGATTCCAGACGTCATCCTCGCGCGGGGCGATGTTCAGATCGCCGACGAGGATCGACTTTTGCGGCGCCTCGCGGTGCGCCCAGTCGCGCATCTCGGCGACATAATCCAGCTTTTGCCCGAACTTGTCGTTCACCGCGCGGTCCGGCACATCGCCACCTGCGGGAACGTAGAAATTGTGAATCGTGACGCCGTTTTCCAGCCGCGCCGCGACGTGGCGGGCGTGGCCGAGGTTGACGAAATCGAAGGCGCCGACCTCTTCCATCGGCAGTTTCGACAGGATCGCGACACCGTTGTAACCCTTTTGCCCGCGCGCGGCGACATGGCCGTAACCCAGCGCCTTGAACGCCTCCAAGGGCATCTTTTCGACCGGGCTTTTGCATTCCTGCAGGCAGACCACGTCCGGCGCGCCTTCGGCCATCAACCGCGCCACAAGGCCCTCGCGCAGGCGGACCGAATTGATGTTCCAGGTGGCAAGCGTGAAGGGCATGGCTGTCTCCTTGTTCCGGGCGCGAGGGTAGGCCGGGGCAGCGCAAGGCTCAAGCCGCGACCGGCGCTGCGCGCTCGACATGGTCGCGCCGAGGCGATAGCACATCCGCATCCCCGGTCTGGAACGCGAGTGTGATTGTGAGCATCTTCCGGCGCCTATCTGGCCTGATGTCGTTGATGGCACTGTTCGCAGTGTCGGGATGCGTTAGCACCGGCGAGGTGTCGCAGGCCGATGTCACGCGCGAGATCGGCGCGTTGACCGCGACGCTGCGCGGTCTGGGCGCGGGGGTCGATGCCGAGGAAGCCGCCCGTGCGGCGCGGATCGCGATCACCTATCCCCTGCAATTGGCGCAGGATTACCGCGTGACCGACCCGCCCCTGATCCACAACACCAAGGTCAACATGGGGCTGCGCCCACGCGGGCTGTGCTATCAATGGGCCGACGATATCGAGGCCCGGTTGCGGCAGGAGGATTTCCGGACGCTGGAGTTCCACCGCGCCATCGCCAATGCCGATACGATACGGATCGACCATTCGACGGTGATCGTCAGCAGGCGTGGCGACGATATGGATCGGGGCGTGGTGCTGGACGGCTGGCGCAACGGCGGGCGGCTGTTCTGGGCGCCGACATTGGAAGACGCGCGCTACAGGTGGGTGCCGCGTGTGGATGTCTTTGCGGAGCGGGCGGCACAGCGGCGCTAGAGCGCGAGCCATCCCGCACCATACCCCAAACTTACGAAAAAAGGCCCGGGCAAGTAGCCCGGGCCAGTCCAACAGGGAGGTTCCGCGCCATAACCCCGACGCGGACAGGGGAACTTGTTGCCCTACGCCACCAGTCTGTAACCGCCTGATTCGGTCACAAGAAGGCGCGCATTGGACGGATCTGGTTCGATTTTCTGGCGAAGACGGTAAATATGTGTCTCAAGCGTGTGCGTCGTGACACCCGCGTTGTAGCCCCAGACCTCGTGCAGCAGAACATCGCGGGCGACGACGCCTTCGGTGGCGCGGTAGAGAAACTTGAGGATGTTGGTCTCTTTCTCGGTCAGACGGATCTTCTTGTCGTCCTCGGTCAGCAGCATTTTCATCGACGGCTTGAACGTGTAGGGGCCAAGCTGGAAGACGGCATCCTCGCTTTGCTCGTGGGTGCGCAGCTGGGCGCGGATGCGGGCCAGAAGGACCGGAAACTTGAACGGCTTGGTGACGTAATCGTTGGCACCGGCATCAAGCCCGAGGATCGTGTCGGCATCGCTGTCGTGTCCGGTCAGCATCAGCACCGGGCATTTCACGCCATGCTTGCGCAGCACGCGGCAAAGCTCGCGGCCATCGGTATCGGGCAGACCGACGTCAAGGATCACCAGATCGTAGATCTGCTCCTTGGCCTTTTGCATCGCCTCGGCACCGCTGGCAGCCTCAAAGACGTCAAAGTCCTCGGTCATCACCAGTTGTTCTGACAGTGCCTCGCGCAGATCGTCGTCATCATCGACGAGGAGGATCTTCTTCAGGTTCGCCATTTCGGTCACGCTCCCTTTTTCGTTCTGCAACAGATGCGCCCGCTTCACCTGTCCGGCAAGATTTGTGACCGAAGTCTCACGCGCACGTGTCGGCAGGGCGGAAAATGTTTCAATTTCCTGCAAGCAAGACTACATCTGCGAGCGGATTTCCCGCGATCTGTGAGAGTGATGAGCCTGAGCCCCACGATCATCGAGCGACTGGCCCGGGCGCGGGCCGACCTGCGCATGGGTGTGCCGGTGGTGCTGGGCGATGGCGCGCAGGCGGTTCTGGCCGTTGCTGCCGAAACCGTGGGCGCGGCACGGTTCGCGGCGCTGCGCGGGATCGGCGGCGATCTGGTGCTGGCGATCACATCGCGGCGCGCCGAGACACTGAAGGCGCGCGCCTATGACGGCGATCTGGCGC
>JBBKVJ010000427.1:0-4863 GCA_037968375.1 Paracoccaceae bacterium
CCTCCGGCCGAGTGAAGGGAACCGGCATCGGATCGTCTGCTGTCAAAGGCGGCATAAAAACCAGCCATGTGGCGGCGCAAAAGTTTACCACTTCGGGGCGCCTATAGCGGGCGATGGAATTGGGGTGAGGGCCTTGGCGCGCGCGCTCTCTAGGTAGCTGGGGCGCGCCAACCCGCTTTGGCCCAGAGGGCCAATTGTCTTGCTTGGATTATCCCTCACAAAGTTTTTCCTACGAGTGTTCCATTTCAGAATAGCGCCAAGATCAGTGTCTAGCTCTGTCGCAAGCCCCCCCGAGAACTTGTCGAACGCTTCGCGATTGAGTGGATTGAGCCCGACCAGAACAGGCACGTTTCGGTCGAGTGCGGCAGCGATCACCGCACGGAAACCACGCCCCTCTGCCTCATGCTTGCCGAACTTGTTTATGACCACCAGATCGGCTCCATCATCGAGCGCTCCGGCGACCTGAGCCACCGCCAATTCCAGAGAACCGGCATCGAGACGGCAGCCACTCGCCCATTGGCCCCGGTCTTGCGAGATGCGCAGCGCGGGGCCGTTCGGAAGGAACATCAGGTCCATGTCGCAGTGGCGACCGGCTCCCCGTTCCGTGTTGACCTGAATGGTCCCGCACAGCCGCAGGCCCCTCTGCATGAGCTGCCTCGCAACAGACGCAAGGCGCGGGTCCGTCTCACCCCGCCCTTTTGACATGATATAGCCTAGCTTCATGCGGCATTCTCCTCGCAGCCAGTGATCAAGTCCAAACCTCCCGCGCCCCGAAACCTAGGGCGCGGGAGTGGCGATGTCAGAGCGCAACTTCCCAGGATTTGAAGCTGAGGTTGGCCGTCGACGGTCCTGCATCCGCGATCTTGCGGATATTGGCCCAGGTCTGCTTGTAATTGGGCAGGATCAACTCGTTCACGCCCGCATTGATCACATTGCCCTGAGTGCCTGAGGGTGCTCCGAACAGCATGAAGGTCTCGTTGGGGCGGGCAGTTGGTTCGATGTAGACCATCGCCTGCGTGGCGCCGACATCGTTGAAGACCTCTGCCAAGTCGCCGTTCTTCAGGCCCAGTTCGGCCGCATCGGCCGGGTTGATCTGCAGATAGGGCAGCGGGAAGCGGTCTTTGACGAAGTCACTGTCCTGATCGAGGAACCAGTTCTGCCAGTTGATGTTTGACCGGCCGTTGTTGATCAGGAAGCGATAGCTGGCCTTCTGTTGTGCCTTGCCGGGGGCCTGAAGCCCGCGCCATGCACCCATGCAGAACAGCGCCTTCTTGTCCTCGCGCCCATGCCGGGTAAAAGCACCATCCTCGTACAGCCGTGCAGTGCCAACCAGTTTGCCATCGGCAAACCCGGTCACTGGTTCCTGCACTCCATTGGTGCCCATGTCGCGCAAGCGCGCATAGGTGACTTCGGGATTGCCCTTGTTGTAGCCATCCATGAAGGCGTCTTCTTCGGTCTTCCAGTCGTAGCCCCTGAACTGGGCGGCATAGTCGGCGCGGCCTTCTTCGGTCAGCACGCGCTCCAGGTTGTTTGCGAGGCGTGCCGCAATCAGGCAGTCGGGCATCGCCTGGCCGGGGCCGTCCATGTACTTTTCCGTCAGCCGCAGGCGGCGTTCGCCGTTCATCGAGGTCAGGTTCATCTCGCCCGCCTCGACCGCCGGAAGGATGACATGAGCCTGTTGCCCGATCTGGCTGTGGATGATGTCCACATTGACGCTGAAGAGGCCTCCGGCGTTGATCGCGGACACGATTGCATCGACCAGTTCCTCGCGGGTTGCCCCGGCACGGGCATCCATCGCCTCTTTCACCATGTTGGTGCGGCGGTTGTATTCCCGTTTGAAGGCGGATGCGTTCAGCGTGGTCTTGTAGTGGTCGTTGGCCCAGATGTGGTGCACCTTGCCGTGTCCGCCGATCAGCAATTGGTCGATGTAGGGGGCCGGACGTCCAACATGGGCGTCGGAGGGACGGTAGTAGCCTTCCTGGTGCCCGCCGAGACGGCAGCAGCCGCCGCCCTCGCGGCCGATGTTGCCGGTGGCCAATGCGATGTTCACCAATGCGCCGACGGTCCGATAGTTGTCGTTCCCCCAGATGATGCCCTTTTCATAGGCCGTGACCGTCTTGCGGCGGCCGCCGTCATCCTTGGGCTTGGCGATCCATTCTGCCGCTTTCACGATATCCGCTTCCGGGACGCCACAGATGTCGGCGGCTTCTGCCGTGGTCATCTTGCAGGCCGCGCGCGCCGCCTCGAACGACCCAAGCGCCGACGGGTGCTGTTCGTCCTGGGCCACTGCGACATCGCCCTGGATGGTCGAGGCCGCGATGAAATCGGCATCCACCCAACCTTGATCGGCGATGTGGGTGAACAGTGCATTGAAGAGCGCAAGGTCGGTGCCGGAGTTGATCTGCAGGTGCATCACGTTGTCTGCGCCCGCGACTTCCTCGCAGGCATTCACCGTGACCGTGCGGCGTGGGTCGACCACCAGCACCCGCGCTCCGTTGCGCATTCCCGGAACCATGTGGTTCAGGAACAAGTTGGTCTGGGTTTCCAATGGGTTCGCACCGATCAGGAAGATCGTGTCGGTCACCTCATAGTCGGCGTAGTTATAGTTCAACTCGTCCACGCCCATGTCGCGGGTCGAATGGACTTCAGAGTTATAGGCCGGGCGGTTGTGGATGCGGCAATGCTTGACCTTCATCGACTCGAAGTAAAGTTTCCCGGTGCCCCAGGTGTTTTCATAGCCGCCGGCCGAACCGCCGTGGTCGAACATCGACACGAACAGATCATCCTCATTGTCCTTGTCGATCACCCGGGCCGTGACGCGCGCCACCAGATCCAGTGCATCGTCCCAGGTCGTCGGCTGCCAAGTGCCATAGCGCCAGACCAATGGATCGGTCAGGCGTTGCATCTGCGTACCGGTCACGTCGCTGCGGCGGTTCTCGGCCATACGCGCGCCGCGCACCGAGCCGAGGCCGCCATTCACCACACAATCGACGTCGGGCTTGATCACCAGATGCACGTTCTGGCCGTTCTGTTTGACCATGTTGTACATCGAGGGCGAATACCAAGCGGCGGTTTCCATCGGCTGCTGTGCCGACAGATCCTCGCCCGACCAGTTGGACTGCGCAGTCCCTTGGATGTTCATCGGCCATGTGTAAGCCTTGTAGCCGCAACCGACGATGCAATAGTGGCAGGTGACGTTGTGTTCCTTGGCGCCTGCGGGAATGATTGGCAAGCGCCCGATCTGACGTTTGTAAGCCATTGTTTTCTCTCCCCTATGCCAGAACGTTCGACAGGCGGCCGTAGATCAACTCATCCACGCCCTCGGCATAGATGTCGCCCTTGTCGTCGACCCTCAGCATGAATTGCGGCAGGTTCTGTGTGGCGTGGCCCCAAGTCTGCTGACCACCTGCTTCACAATCGAAGCGGCTGAAATGGCCGGGGCAGTTCAGCGTCTTGTCGGCGGCGTTGTAGGAGAGAGGCCAGCCCTTGTGCGGACACATCACCGAAAAGGCGACCACATCGCCATCGGGACCAGCACCACCCTCAACCGAGCTTCCGAGTTTCAGCAGCACGCCGGGGCTGTCGGCATCGGGATAGGCGATGTCCATCGGTGCGTTGGGTTTCAGGTCTGCCAAATTGGCCAGTCGGTTCGCCGGGTAACTGACCATCGCCAGCGACTGCGCCTGCGCCGGGGCGGGCGCAATCATTGGGGCGGCCGCAGCACCGACGGCGCTGATGGCACCGCCGCGCAGAAACTGCCGCCTGCCGACATCGACCAGCTTGTTGCACTTCATGGCTTCAGTCCTCCCTGACTTTTGCTTTTGAGGACAGTCTACCAACCGGCGTGCCCAGACCGATACGCCGCGACGCCGCTTGCCGCAGCGCAGCAAGCCTTTCATTTCATGCCTTATTTTTCAGCGTTCGGATTTCCGAACAGGCAAAGACCCTTAGAGACCCAGCTTCTGCATCTTTTCCCACAGGGTCGTGCGCGATACTTGCAACAGTCGCGCCGCCTCTGAGACTTGCCCCTGCGTGCGTTCGAGCGCCGCCACGATGTGTGCGCGTTCGGCGGCATCGCGAACGGTTGCAAGCGCGCGGATCTCGTCTTGACCGGTCCGCTCCGGAAACAGGTCGGACGGCAAGACCAACGGGCCGCTCGCTTGTTCGACGGCCCGCATCAACCTTGCGCGCAGTTCCCGACCGTTCCCCGGCCAGTCATGCGCGCGAATGGTGTCCTCGGTCGAAGCTGCCAGACCCGCAAGCGGTGTTCTGCGCCGGGCATTGAATCCCGCAAACAGCCGGGTTGCCAGCCACACGGCGTCCTCGGGCCGGTCGGACAGAGGCGGGATTACGATTTCATGCGACTGCAACAAGTGTAACAGATCGCCGCGAAACCCGCCCGATGCGAACTTTTCCTCGATCCCCATGCCAGCCGTCACAATCAGACGAAAGGCGGGAGCGCGCAGCAACTGCATCAGAAAGTCCTGCGCCGTCGGTGGTATCCGTCCGACGCCGACGATCAGCAACGTGCCTTCGCCGACCTCATCAACGGCCCCCCGGATCCTCGCGTCATCCACAGGTCCCTGAAACGCGTCGCAGACAACGAATGGGGCCGCACGTCTGTCAGACACGTCGTGGACGCGGCGGGCGAGGCGCGTCTTGCCAAGCCCGTGCCCTCCACGGATCAGCAGATGCGCATCCCGACCCGCAGCCTCGATCGTTTGCCGGTCCAATACGCGGGCGGCGGCGGAGACGCCGGTTTCGGGGGGCATGTCGATTTTGTCACGGGGCCTCATGATGATGGCCAGCCGTTCCAGGACGCGGCTGATGTCGAATGGCTTGGTGCTGTAGTCGGCAGCACCC
>JBBKVJ010000428.1:0-6503 GCA_037968375.1 Paracoccaceae bacterium
CCGCACGCGCGCCGCGCGATGAGCCGCAAGCTGGCCGCGATGCCCGCGACGGCGCGGTTCTACATGGTTGCCGAAAAGCGCTATTTCTCGGCGCTTCTGGATTACATCATGGTCTCGCCCGATCTGGCGGCAATGGCTCCGGAATGGCGCATCTGGCATCCGTTCGATGACCCCGCCTGTTACCGCGATCTTGAATTGCGCGAGGCGCTCTTGACAGCCTCGGACCATTTCCCGGTGACGCTTGATATCGCACTATGACTCGAAACATCGATCGCAAGCGCCTATATTGGGGGCATGAAACCCTTCGCCCTCCTGACCGGCCCGATCCTTGCCCTGGCGCTTGTCGCCACACCAATGGTTGCGCAAGACGCCGAGGTTCCCGAGACCCCCGAGGTCGAGGATGCGCCCTCGTTCCTTGAGGAAGGCGCCAAGCTGTTCTTGCGCTCGCTGATTGACGAGATGGAGCCTGCCCTGCAAGGCATGGCCGAGGGCATGGAAAATTTCGCCGCCGAGATCCAGCCGATGCTGCGCGAACTGGTGCGACTGATGGACAATGTCACCGACTATCACGCCCCCGAAATGCTGCCCAACGGCGATATCATCATCCGCAAGCGGCTGCCCGGCGAAGAGATCGACCGCGAGATCGGACCTGACGGCGAGATTGATCTCTGAGTTCGGACGCGGGTGACAGCCTGGGCCGTCATTCGTACCATGGCAGCAGATCAGGCGGCGCGCAGCTTGACCGCGATATCCTCGCCACTGACACCCATCGCCTTGGCCAGCGACTGGAACCGCGCCTGCGCGACCTCGCCAAACAGCGGTTCCGCCTCGGGCGAGATGGTCAGGGTCAGCGTCTTCTTGCGCGGCTGGAACTTGAGGCTGCCCATATCCTCAAGCGCCTCGGCCGAGAACATCGCGCCGAACCGCATCGCCTTGCCCAGCACCTCGGCCTCTTGCAGGGCCTCTTCCGACAAGAGCGAAAACAGGGGTTCGTAATGTGTGCCGGCCCGGCTGTTCTTGTAGCGGTGCAGCAGGGCTAGGCCCAGAAACACCCGTTCTTCGTGGTTCAGACCGCCAAGGTTGGCGCGTGTGGCGTTGTCGAAACAGACCTCGTGGCGATAGTCGGGATGGGCGCGCCAGCTGACATCGTGCAACAGGCAGGCGGCCTTGACGATGCGTTTGCGAGCCGGGGTCAGCTTGGGGAACAGCGGCAGGATGAAACCGTAAAGCTTTTTGCCAAAGCCGGGTACTCGGGCGGCGCTGGCTTCGGCCCAGCGGCAGGCCTCGATCAGCGGGTCGCGGGCGCGCAGGCGTTCGGGCATCTGCTGGTACAGCAGACCCTCGCGGATACCGTAGGACGAGATGTCGATCTCTTTCGGTTTCAGCACGGTGACCAGTTCGCGCAGCACTTCGGAGGCGACCGGAACCAGCGCCATACGCTCGGCGCCGATGCCGGTATTGGCGCGCAGGACGGCGATATCGTGGCCCGCGATATAGGCGACAGTCAGGCGCACCTGTTCCGGCGTCATCTTGTATTCGTGAAGCACTGCAAGGGGATAGTTCCGCCGCTCCATGTCGATCCGGGCGATGGCGCGCCACGATCCGCCGACCAGGTAGAGGCGTTTGGGTTTGGCGTCGAGCTTTGCCATCGCGTCGTCCAGGATGGTGCGGATATGCTTGCGCAGGCCCTTCTTGCCGCCCTCGATCCCCTCCAGCCTGAACGGGCCCAGCGGCAGCGATATCCGCCGCCCGACGCGGCCACCGCCGACCAGCGCCAGTTCCATCGACGAACCGCCGATATCGCAGATGATGCCTTCCGCCTCGGGCCAGCCCAGAAGCACGCCCTGGGCCGATAGCCGGGCCTCTTCCTCGCCGTCGATGATGTGCAGTTTGAGGCCGGTCTCGCGTTCGACATCGGCCTGGAATTCGGCCCCGTCCGAGGCTTCGCGCACCGCCGCCGTGGCGACCGAGGTCAGCGGTGCGACGTTCATCGCCTTGGCGACGAGGGCGAAGCGTTTCAGGGCCGCCAGCGCGCGTTTGCGGCCTTCGGGATTCAGGTGCCCGGTCTCGCGCAGACCGGCGCCGAGGGCGGCCATGACCTTTTCGTTATAGAAATAGGCGGGCGACCGGGCGGCGCCGTCGAAGACCACAAGCCGGACCGAGTTTGAGCCGACGTCGATCACCCCGACACGGCTGAGGGCACGGATCGAGGGGTCGTCGAACAGCGGCTTGCCGAAGGGGCCGTGATCGTCGGATCGCTCGTCTGGAGTGGCGTCCATCTGGCGATTCCCCCGGCGGCTGGTTCGGGCGCGACCTTGCCCGGCGGTGGGGGGCGCGGTCAATGGTGCGTTGGGCGACGCGCGGCGGGTTAACCGGCAAGGCAACGCCCGAAAGCGGGTGGCACAGAGTGTGCACCGCGGGCGTGCACTGCGGCGTCACTGCTGCCTACCCCAGCCCAGCGTCTTCATCCTTTTCGCGAAATCGGCGTCCTTGGGCACCAGATACATGTCCTTCGCCTGGTAGCGCAGCGGAATTGGGTCGCCGGCGGGGTCGAGCAGCGGCGCACCTTGACTGTCGAGTTTCGGTTTCGCGGCAGGGATCATATCGGATCCTGCCATGTTGTCGAAATGGAAATCCTTGTCGGTCGTGCCCGGCTTGAGCGTTGCCGCGAATTGCGGGTTGATCACCTCGACCACGCCGGAGGCGAGCCTTTGCGCAAATCGGCCCGCACGTTTCATCAGCGTCATCGCGAACAACTGTAGCACGCCGTCGGCCGCGCCTTTCGCAATCTCGACAACCATGTCGTACTCGTCCATGTCGGCACCCAATGGCTCCCACCCGGCCTGGGTCAGATCATGTATCCCGCGCTTTCCCTTTATCCATTCGTAGGTTCTTGAATAGGCGCCGACCTCGAAATCCAACATGTGCTGAAAGCTGGAGGGCGGGGTGGAATTCTTCCCGAACTGCAAGATGTGCTCGGATTCGTGCTTCAGGACGTAGGCCAACGTGATATCGGAAATGTTGAACAGGTCATTGCGGACATAGATCAGGCTCGCCGATTGCGTCCACGCGCCATATTTCTGGCCGCTCATCGTGCCGGTCGCAATGAGGTTCTTGTTGACTGACAACTTCTTGATCACAACGTGGTTCATCCCGCCGCCGGGGTGCAGGTCGCGAAGCAGCAGCATCGGATCGTTGGGCGTAGGTGCAATCGGGTTTCCGGTAACCCGGGGCTGCGCCGAGGGCGCGGCCAGAAGATTTCCCGTCGCGGCCGCCGCCTTCGGGCCCGCGACGGCCGGGTGATCCGCCGGTTGGCCGCTCACACCCCGTTCCCTTCAACTGCGGCTGGTCCAAACAGCTTGGCCGCCGCTTCGGCCCGCGCGCCAGGGTCCTGGATTGCTTCCAGCGCGGTGATGATCATTCGTTCGCGGTCGTTGGCCAGGGTTTCCCTGGTGGCCGCGGCCTCCTGGATTTCCATGGCGTAATTGTCAAGCGCATCCGATTGACCGAGCAGCGCCTCGACGATGACGCTGTCGGTGCGCATCACGATCTGTTGCGACGAAAGCAGGACGCCATCGACCGGATCGGCCGAGCCGTCCTGGCCCAGTGATCCGCGCCGGAACCGGTAAAAGCGAGTGGCGGTCGGGGCCGAGAAGGTGCCGTCAGCTTCGAGATTCGCAGCCTCGGTCTGGGCAGTGTCATCGGTCGGGTTGTGCACCACGCGCTCGATCGTGCGCACCGGCATGTCATTGAGATCGAAGACGGTGCCGGCGGCTTTCAGGATGCGTTGTGCCGTCTGGTCGCGCACGGCGGGTTCGACAAGTTCGGCCACCAGACCGCGCAGACCCGCCAGCGGCACCTCGCGCCAGCTTTCGGACGCGCCATTGGAAAACGCGACCTTCACCGATTTCAGATGCAGCTGCGTCGTGTAGGTCTGGTTCAATTCGCGGAAGACGAAGTTTAGAACGCGCCGCATGTTGACGTTCGAGATGACCCGTTCGGTCATCGTTTCCTGCCCGGTTTCGACCGAGGTTTCCGAGGTGGACGTCACTGACAACTCGCGTCTCGCACTGGCTTCGCGCGCGTGTTCGCCAACCGCTTCTGAGGTCGATCGGGCGAATTGCTCGCGGCTGGCATGGTGTTCGCCGCTGGCGCTGGCGGTAACCGACGCCGAGCCCCAGCCCCAGGAGGCCGAGGCTTTGGCCTCGATACCCCATTTCTTCGACTTCTCGGAAGTTTGCTTGTCGGTGGTTTCGTCCTGCACCTTGGTCGCAAAACGTTCCTTCGCCGAGTTTTCGTGACTGTCGATGATGCTTGATGCGACCTCGCGGCTTTCCGTCGTGGTTTGCCAGGTCTTGAGCTTGATCGTGGTGGTTTCGCCAGGCAAAAGCGTGAAGGTCCGCACCGTGCGGCCAAGCCCGTAATCGCCGAGGATCGAGCTGATCTCATAGACCTCGATCAAGAAGAACTGCGGTGCGGGAACCGGTGGAACGTCTGCCGGGCCTTCGTCGGGTGCATCCTCGGTAGTGCCTTTGCCACCGCCGGTGACGGTCGGGACCGCGACCACCCCCAGCGCCGCCTGTGCCGCAAATCTTTCTACAAGGTCCCGTGGATCGCCCAGGACCGGATCAACGATGATCCAATCATCGTCTTCAGGAGGCCGCGTTCCGCTGAGATCGCCACCCCGATCCAGCGACGACCCATCGGACGCCATCCGAGCGATCCGCCGCGTCGCCGCGGATGACTGGAGAAACTCGGGCAGGCGCGCCACGGCACGCTCGACGCTTTTGCTATCGTGACCGATGGCGCCCAGCCGCTCGCGCAGAAATGCCGTCGCGCGGCCGGTATTGATCTCGACACCGCTGGCGGTGCGCTCAATCCCGGCGGCCTCGGCCCAGCTTTGCGCCATGACACGGGCGGCGTCGCTGAAATCCGCGCCAGTCAGGCCAAGATCAAGTGCGACGACGCGGCGGCCGGTAATCTGGCCGGGAAGCGGGACGGAATAATTAATGCTTATGGGAGCGGGATTGTTGGAATCAAATTCAATAAAACCAGGCATGGAAAATGGCCTCTAAATTCGGATTCTGGCGATTGCGCCAGGAATCGGAAAGCTGGCCCAATGGATTCTTTGTAGCACATTTTGGCAGGTCAGGTCAGGGCAGGGCAGGGCAGGCAGGCCGGTCTGCGGCGGCGCCTGCGGGTCTCAATCCTTGGAATGCGCCAGCATCGGCACATCCGCAGCACCTGCCGAACCGCGCCCGGACAGCGACGGGTTTTCCATGAAGAAGCGGTGGCAGTTGAACGGCTGGCGGTCTTCGGGGAAGGGATGGCGGATGTAGCGGCCGTCGGGTTTCAGGACCCAGCTTTGCGCCTCGTCCGCGAGGTTGGCGGCCATGATCTGGTCGACGATCTGCGCCTTGACAGTGTCGTTCTTGATCTCGACCAGGGTTTCAACCCGGCGCAGCAGATTGCGGCTCATCCAGTCGGCGGACGAGATGTAGACCCGCGCCTTTTTCGAGGGCAACCCGCGACCGTTGCCGAAACAGACGATGCGGGAATGTTCGAGGAACCGGCCGACGATGCTTTTGACGCGGATATTTTCCGACAGGCCCTTGATGCCGGGGCGCAGGGCGCAGATGCCGCGCACGACAAGCTGGATTTTCACACCCGCCTGGCTGGCCTGATACAGCGCGTCGATGACATCGGTTTCGACGATGGAATTCATCTTGGCCCAGATCTCGGCAGGCCGCCCGGCGCGGGCGTGTTCGGCCTCGCGCGTGATCATCTCGAGCAGATGTTGCTTGAGGTCGAGGGGCGAGATGGCGAGGTTTTCCAGACGTTCGGGCTGGGCGTAGCCGGAAAGGTAGTTGAAGACCTTGGTGGCATCACGGCCAAGGGCGGGATCGGTGGTGAAGAACGATAGGTCGGTGTAGATCCGCGCGGTGATCGGGTGGTAGTTGCCGGTGCCGTAATGGGTGTAGGTGACCAGGTTGTCGCCCTCGCGGCGGACCACGATGCTGATCTTTGCATGCGTCTTGTAGTTCAGGAAACCGTAGACGACATGCGCGCCCGCACGTTCCAGCCGGCGGGATTGGCGAATGTTGGCGGCCTCGTCGAAGCGGGCCTTCAACTCGACCAGTGCGGTGACCGATTTGCCGGCCTCGGCAGCTTCGCAAAGTGCGGCCACGATCGGGCTGTCGCGCGAGGTGCGATACAGCGTTTGCTTGATCGCCAGAACGTCGGGATCGCGGGCTGCCTGTTCGAGGAAGCGGATGACCATGTCGAAGGTCTCGTAGGGGTGATGCAGCAGCATGTCCTTTTGCCGGATCGCGGCGAACATGTCGCCGTGGTGGTCCTGCACGCGTACGGGCACACGCGGGCTGAACGACGGCCACAGCAGATCGCGGCGGTCATCGAGCACCAGTTCGGCGAGATCGGCCATGCCCAGAAGGCCCTTGACCTCGACCACCTCGTCGGGGGCGGTGCCAAGTTCGTGCATGATC
>JBBKVJ010000429.1:0-7510 GCA_037968375.1 Paracoccaceae bacterium
CGTCTGATTGGCCACGACGATCTGCGCGCGCTTCTGGCCCAGGCGCTGGTCGCCGAACCGCCGCATCTGACCCGCGATGGCGGCTTTATCGCGGCGGGCTATGACGGCGCTTTGGACGAAGCGCGTGAATTGCGCGACGAGGGGCGCGGCGTGATTGCCGCCTTGCAGGCTGAGTATGCCGAAGAGGCAGGCATCCCGGCCCTGAAGATCAAGCACAACAACGTGCTGGGCTATTTCATCGAAACCACGGCGACGCATGCCGAAAAGATGCTGCGCCCGCCCTTGTCCGACAGTTTCATCCACCGCCAGACCACCGCCAATCAGGTGCGGTTTACCACCGTCAAGCTGTCCGAGATGGAAACCCGCATTCTGAACGCGGGCGCGCATGCGCTTGAGATCGAAAAGCGGCTCTATGAAAGGCTAAAAGCCTCGATTTTGGAGGCTGCGGCCCCCCTCGCCGAGGCCGCCCGCGCCCTTGCCGAGATCGATCTCGCCTGTGCCTTTGCCGATCTGGCGCGGGCCGAGGACTGGTGCGCGCCCAAGGTCGACGACAGCCGCGCCTTCGTGATCGAAGGCGGGCGGCATCCGGTAGTGGAACGCGCTTTGAAACGCGCGGGCGAGCCTTTCGTGGCGAACGATTGCGCGCTGACCGAGGGCGGCGACAGTGCCGCGATCTGGCTGCTGACCGGGCCGAACATGGCCGGCAAATCGACCTTCCTGCGGCAAAACGCGCTGATCGCGCTGTTGGCGCAGGCCGGCAGCTACGTGCCTGCCACCCGCGCCCATATCGGCCTTGTCAGCCAGCTGTTCAGCCGCGTCGGCGCCTCGGACGATCTGGCGCGCGGCCGGTCGACCTTCATGGTCGAGATGGTGGAAACGGCGGCGATCTTGAATCAGGCCGACGCCGATGCCCTTGTTATCCTGGATGAAATCGGCCGCGGCACCGCCACTTACGATGGTCTGTCCATCGCCTGGGCTACCTTGGAACATCTGCACGAGGCGAACCGCTGCCGCGCGCTGTTCGCCACCCATTATCACGAGCTGACGGCGCTTTCGGGCAAGCTGGACGGTGTCGAGAACGCCACTGTCGCGGTGAAAGAGTGGCAAGGCGACGTGATCTTCCTGCACGAGGTCCGCCCCGGCGCCGCCGACCGGTCCTACGGCGTGCAGGTCGCGCGGCTTGCGGGCCTGCCGCCGTCGGTGATCGACCGGGCCCGGACCGTGCTGGAAACACTCGAAAAAGGTGAGAGGGAAGGCGCCAAACGCCAGACCCTGATCGACGACCTGCCGCTGTTCAGCGTGCCCGCCCCGCAAGCGCCTCGCGCGGCGGCAAAATCATCGGCGCTGGAAGATCATCTTGCGAAGGTTCACCCGGATGAGCTTTCACCAAAAGAGGCTTTGGACCTCCTCTATGAACTCAAGCGCCTGAAGGATGGATGACTGTCTCTTTGGCTTCTTTCGGTTCGAAATATCCCACGGGGGTCGCCATTGGATGCGCCATTGGTTCAAGCCCAATGGCGACCGGTGTGAAACCCCCGGCGCCAGCCACCATCACGACTTCGGGGTCGAAGACACCCCGACCTGTGCCGGCCGCAACAGCCTGTCGTGCAACAAAAATCCCTCGGTCATCACCTGGATGATCTCGCCGGCCTTGGTGCCGGGCAAGGGTGCCTCGAACATCGCCTGATGCATTTCGGGATCGAACTTTTCGCCCGGTTTCGGCGACAGGATCGTGACGCCATGCTTGGCGAACACGTTCGACAGCTCGCGCAGGGTCAGCTCGACGCCCTCGATCAGCGCAGCGGACGCCTGCTTTTGCTCATCGCTTACCGTATCCAGCGCGCGGCGCAGATTGTCGTAGACCGGCAAGAGGTCGCGCGCCAGTTTCGAGCCGCCGTATTGCTCGGCCTCGCGCCGGTCGCGCTCGCCGCGTTTACGGGTGTTCTCGGCATCCGCCAGCGCCCGCATGAAGCGGTCGCGCATGTCGTCGCGCTCGGCACGCAGGGTCTCGATCTCGGCTTCCAGATCAAGCTGCGGGTCCGGCTGGCCTTCGAATTCAGCGCCGTCCTCGGCCAGTGCGGCCAACTCGTCCAGGATTTCGTCTTTCTTCGCGTCCGCCATATCCAAAACCTCTTATCCGGAACCTTTTCCCGGCCCCGACAACATCCGGCCCACCAGTTGCGCCGTGTAATCGACAATCGGCACGATGCGCCCGTAGTTCAGGCGCGTCGGCCCGATCACACCCACCGCTCCGATGATCTTCCGGTCGGCGTTCATATAGGGAGAAACCACCAGAGAGGAACCCGAAAGTGAGAAAAGCTTGTTTTCCGAGCCGATAAAGATGCGCACACCTTCGCCGGTATCGGTAAGTTCCAGAAATTCCACGATATCGCGCTTGCGTTCCAGATCGTCGAAGAGGCTGCGAATCCGGTCCAGCTCATCCGCCTCGGAACTGCCGGCCAGCAGGTTGGCGCGGCCCCGGACGATCAGCCGCTCATAGGGTTGGCCTTCGTCCTGCCAAAGGGCGGCGCCGCTTTCGACCAGTTCGCGCGCCAGGCTGTCGATTTCCTGCCGACGCACGGTCATTTCGCGCTCCATCAGTTTGCGCAACTCGGACAGTGTCTTGCCCTCGGCCAGTGCATTCAGGAAATTCGCGGCCTCGCGCATCGACGACGGTGTCTGGCCAAGCGGCGGTAAGAATACGCGGTTCTCGACATGGCCATCGGCAAAGACCAGCACCACCAGCGCGCGGTCGGGCGCCAGGCTGACAAACTCGATATGCTTGATCGCCGCCTCGTGTTTCGGCGCCAGAACCAGGCTTGCACCCTGCGTCAGGCCCGACAATGCCGATCCGACCCGGTCCAGCATGGTGCCGACATCGCGCTCGTTCGAGCCCAGCGTCGCGTCGATCTTTTCGCGGTCGCCTTCGGACAGATCGCTGACCTCAAGCAGTCCATCGACAAACATGCGCAGGCCGATCTGCGTCGGCACGCGCCCCGCCGAGATATGTGGACTGCCCAGAAGCCCTAGGTATTCAAGGTCTTGCATCACATTTCGGATCGTCGCCGCGCTGACCTTTTCTTCCATCGTGCGGGTCAGCGAGCGCGAGCCGACGGGATCGCCGGTTTCCAGATAGCTTTCTACGATGCGCCGAAACACCTCGCGGCTGCGGTCATTCATCTCGGACAGGATTTTTCGACCGTCGTTCATTCCAGGCTTTCGAAGGGGGCAGCGGACCTTAGGGGGCAAGTGCCGCTGGCGTCAATCGGGGTTGCATCACGGGGCGGCGCACGGCAATCAGGCCGCGACAACCCCGGAAGGATTTTTCAGATGCGCCCGTCAGGCCGAGATTTAAGCGATATGCGCCCGATTTCAATCGAGGTTGGAGTCACGAAACATGCCGAAGGGTCGTGCCTGATCCGTTGCGGCGACACCCACGTGCTGTGCACCGCGACGATTGAAGAGCGCGTGCCGCCGTTCTTGAAGAACACCGGGCTGGGCTGGGTCACGGCGGAATACGGGATGCTGCCGCGCGCCACGAACACCCGGATGCGGCGTGAAGCGAAGAACGGGCAATCGGGCAGAACCCAGGAGATTCAACGGCTTGTCGGGCGGGCGCTGCGGGCAGGCGTGGATCGCGCGGCGCTGGGCGAAAAGCAGATCACCGTCGATTGCGACGTAATCCAGGCCGATGGCGGCACCCGCTGTGCGGCGATCACCGGCGGCTGGGTCGCGCTGCGTCTGGCGGCGAACAAGCTGTTGAAGGCCGGGCTGGTCACCTCCGATCCGATCGTCGATCACGTCGCGGCGGTCAGCGCCGGGATCTACGCGGGGCAGCCGCTGCTCGATCTCGACTATCCCGAAGACAGCGAGGCCGGGATGGATGGCAATTTCGTGCTGACCGGCAGGGGGCGGCTGATCGAGGTGCAGATGGCCGCTGAAGGTTCGACATTTTCGCGCGATGAGATGAACACGCTGATGGATCTGGCCGAAAAGGGCGTGGCCGAACTGGTCGCCGCGCAGAAAGCCGCCGTGGCATGAGACACTTTGCGGGCGACAGGTTGCTTGTCGCCTCGCATAACGCGGGCAAGATCGACGAGATCAGGGATTTGCTGGCGCCGTTTGATGTGGCAGTTGTTTCTGCCGCCGATCTGGGTCTGCCCGAGCCGGATGAGACCGAAACCACCTTTGTGGGCAACGCCAGGATCAAGGCCCATGCGGCAGCGCAAGCCTCTGGTTTGCCATCACTTTCCGACGATAGCGGGATCGAGGTCGAGGCGTTAGGCGGCGCGCCCGGCGTCTATACCGCCGATTGGGCCGAAACACCTTCGGGCCGCGATTTCGTCATGGCGATGACCCGGACATGGGACGAATTGCAGCGGATCGGCACCCCCGAACCCCGCCGCGCCGCGTTCTGTTGCACGTTGGTTCTGGCCTGGCCCGACGGCCATGACGAGGTGTTCGAGGGCCGGATGCCGGGGCGGATTGTCTGGCCGATGCGTGGTGATCAGGGGCATGGCTACGACCCGATCTTTCAACCCGATGGCTACGATATTACCTTTGGCCAGATGGACCGCGCCGAAAAGAACAGGATCAGCCACCGCGCCCGCGCCTTCGAGAAACTCGTGGTGGGCTGCTTTGGCGGATGATTGGCAGGCAGGGGGCTTTGGCCTCTATCTGCATTGGCCGTTTTGTCAGGCGAAATGCCCCTATTGCGATTTCAACAGCCATGTCGCCGCCGAGATCGACCAGGCCCGCTGGCAGCGCGCCTATCTGAGCGAGATCGACCGGGTGGCGGCCGAGGTGCCGGGCCGCGTGCTGCGCACCGTGTTCTTTGGTGGCGGCACGCCGTCTCTGATGGAGCCGGGGCTGGTTGCCGCTGTGCTGGAACGGATTCGCGCACGTTGGCCCGTCGCCAATGATCTTGAGGTGACGCTGGAGGCCAACCCGACCTCGGTTGAGGCGGGCCGGTTCGCGGGCTACGCGCAAGCCGGCGTCAGCCGGATTTCGATGGGAATTCAATCGCTTGACGACACGCACCTGCGCGCCTTGGGGCGGTTGCACACAGTCAGCGAGGCGCGCGACGCCTTTGGCATCGCGCGCGACCTGTTCCCGCGCGTCAGTTTCGATCTGATCTATGCGCGACAGAATCAGACGCTGGACGCCTGGCGGGCCGAGTTGACCGAGGCGCTGGCGATGGCCGTCGATCATCTGGCGCTGTACCAGTTGACCATCGAGGACGGCACCGCCTTCGGTGATCGGGCGGCGCGCGGGCGGCTTGCCGGTTTGCCGGTCGAAGATACCGCCGCTGACATGTTCGCGCTGACGCAGGAGCTGTGCGAAACGGCCGCAATGGCGGGCTATGAAGTGTCTAATCATGCCAGATCGGGCGCGGAATCGCGGCATAACCTGATCTACTGGCGCTATGGCGACTATGTCGGGATCGGGCCGGGCGCGCATGGGCGGCTGACGTTAAACGGGATTCGCCACGCGACTGAAACGCCGCTGGCGCCGTCAGCCTGGCTGCGTCAGGTCGAAGAGTTTGGCCACGGCGAAAGTGGGCGCGCGGCGCTGTCGGATGCGGATCAGGCCGGCGAGCATCTGATGATGGGCCTCCGGCTGAGCGAGGGGATCGACCTTGCGCGGCAGGCAGAACTTTCGGGGCAACCACTTGATGAAAAAGTGATTTCTGGCCTGGAAGAGCTGGGTATGGTGCGGCGGCAAGGCGGGCGGCTGGCGGCCACGCAAACCGGGCGGATGCTGTTGAACGCGGTCATCCGCGAGCTTTTGCCGGGCTGAGACATGCCGGCGAGCCGGCTGCGCGGTAACAGCTTTTACTTTGACGCGCTCAGATAGCGGCAGAGATCGTCCAGCTCCTCAAAGCTGTCAAAGCGGATCGATACCGTCCCCGCGCCATCCTTTTGTGCAATCGCGACCTTCATGCCGAGGTTGGCCGACAGTTCGCCCTCAAGCGAGCGGGTATCGGCGTCCTTGGCCGGGGCCGATGGTGTCTGCCGGGTGGGCGACGTGCCGGGCGCCTTGGCCAGACGTTCGGTTTCGCGCACCGACAGCCCTTCGGACACAACCCGACGCGCCAGTGCCACGGGGTTTTCCACGACGACCAGCGCCCGGGCGTGGCCAGCCGACAGATGGCCCTCGCGCAGCATGTCCAGCACCGCCTCCGGCAGCGTCAAGAGGCGCAGCAAGTTGGCGATGTGGCTGCGGCTTTTGCCCAAGGCTTCGGCCAGCTTTTCCTGGGTATGGCCGAAGCGGTCCATCAGCTGGCGATAGCCCTGCGCCTCTTCCGCCGGGTTCAGATCGGCGCGCTGGACGTTTTCGATGATCGCCAGTTCCAGAACCTCGGTATCGTCGAGATCGCGGACCAGAACCGGTACGTCATGCAGCCGCGCCATCTGTGCGGCACGCCAGCGACGTTCGCCCGCGACGATCTCGTAACGACCTGATCCAACAGGTTTTTCCCGAACGATTAGTGGCTGGATGATGCCCTTTTCGCGGATCGAGGCGGCCAGTTCCTCCAGCGCTTCGCGGTCGAAGCTGCGGCGCGGCTGATCGGGGTTAGCGCGCAGTTTCTCGACCGGCAGGCGCAGGTCGGCGCGCTTGGGTGCGGCACCGTCGCGCGGCATCGCCTCGTCACGCACATCGCTCATCAAGGCCGACAGGCCGCGCCCGAGGCCTCGTTTCTTCTGGTTCATTCCTGCCCCCGTTTCATGCGCTGACCCTGGCGTGCCGCCCCAGCATTTCCGCAGCCAGCGCGCGATAGGCCTGACTGCCCTTCGACAGCCCGTCATAGGTCAGCACCGGCATCGCGAAGGACGGCGCCTCGCTGACCCGGACGTTGCGGGGGACGACCGTGGCAAAGACCAGATCACCCAGGTTTTCGCGCGCGTCAGCCTCTACCTGTTGTGCCAGATTGTTGCGTTGATCATACATGGTGAGGACGACGCCCTCGATCCTCAGATCCGGATTTGCCGTCTGGCGCACCTCACGGATCGTGATCATCAACTGCGACAGGCCCTCGAGCGCGAAGAATTCGCTTTGCAGCGGCACCAGAACCGACTGCGCCGCGACCATCGCGTTAACCGTCAAAAGGTTCAGCGAAGGCGGGCAGTCGATCAGAACATAGTCGAAGGCAAAAGCGTCGATCCCGGGCTGCCGAAGAGCATCGTGCAGCAAGTGGCTGCGCTTTTCGTTGGCCACAAGTTCGATGTCGGCCGAACTCAGGTCGGTCGTCGATGGTGCCAGAAACAGGTGTTCTGTCGCCGTAGGTCGCACCACATCTTGTATAGGGGTGCCGTCCAACAGCAAGTCGTAGGTTGTTTTGCCACGATTGCCGGGTTCTGCGCCCAGCCCGGTTGAGGCGTTACCCTGCGGGTCGATGTCGACCAGAAGCACGTTGTAGCGTTGCTCGGCCAAGGCCGCGCCAAGGTTGATCGCGGTCGTCGTCTTGCCCACGCCGCCCTTCTGATTCGCGATCGCGATGATGCGGGGG
>JBBKVJ010000430.1:0-5188 GCA_037968375.1 Paracoccaceae bacterium
CCCCGCAGGAGATCCCCCATGCCCGTCAAGAACCGTATCGCCGAGATGCAACCCGAGATCGCCGCCTGGCGCCGCGATCTGCACGAAAACCCCGAACTGCTGTTCGACACCCACCGCACCGCCGGGATTGTCGCGGAAAAGCTGCGCGCATTCGGCTGCGACGAGGTGGTCGAAGGCATCGGGCGCACCGGTGTCGTCGGCATCATCAAGGGCCGTACCGACAGCAAGGGCCGCACCGTCGGCCTGCGCGCCGACATGGACGCGCTGCCGATCCTCGAGGCGACCGGCGCGCTGCATGCCTCGAAAACCCCCGGCGTCATGCATGCCTGCGGCCATGACGGCCATACCGCGATGCTGCTGGGGGCGGCGAAATACCTGGCCGAGACGCGCAATTTCGATGGCACCGTTGCGGTGATCTTCCAGCCCGCCGAAGAGGGCGGCGGCGGTGGCCGCGAGATGGTCGAGGACGGCATGATGGACCGCTGGAACATCCACGAGGTCTACGGCATGCACAACATGCCCGGCCTGCCCCTGGGCCAATTCGCGATCCGCCCCGGCGCGTTTTTTGCCGCCACCGACACCTTCGTGATCTCGCTGGAAGGCAAGGGCGGCCACGCCGCGAAACCGCACGAGACGGTCGACACCACGGTGATGACCTCGCATCTGGTTCTGGCCCTGCAGACCATCGCCTCGCGCAACACCGACCCGACCAAGCAGATCGTGGTCTCGGTCACCAGCTTCGTCACCGACACCACCGCCTTCAATGTGATCCCGCAAAAGGTTGAGCTGAAGGGCACCGTGCGCACCATGGATGCGGGCGTCCGGGCGCTGGCCGAGGAACGCCTGAAGAAGATCGCCACCGCGACGGCGGAGGCCTTCGGCGGCACCGCCTCGGTAAACTACATGAAGGGCTACCCGGTAATGGTGAACGCCGAGGTTGAGACCGGCTACGCCGCCGAAGCCGCCAAAAAAGTCTCCGGTGCCTGCGCCGACGCGCCGCTGATCATGGGCGGCGAGGATTTCGCCTACATGCTCGAATCCCGCCCCGGCGCCTACATCCTGGTCGGCAACGGCGACACCGCGATGGTGCACCACCCGGAATACGATTTCGACGACGACGCGATCCCGGCGGGGGCGTCGTGGTGGGTGGAGATCGCGGAGAGCCGGATGAAGGCGGGGTAGGGAGTGAGTAGAATGTAGCTTTTCAAGGGTATTTCAAGAATAGGACTTCACGGAATAAGATGTGCTGCTTCTTCGGGGGTGCATATTATGAGGCTCTCAAACCCGCTTTTGCCTACCAGCTTTAGGAAGTTAGAGTCACTTGTTACAAACACATCCCTTAAATGGTAATCATGTGCCCAGATCATCTGTCGGTCACACCATGCATTTCGCCATTTGCGAGCTTTTTGAGAGCGGATGTCGCAGTCGGTGAGTCCGGCTGTTTTTGTGAAATCGGAAAATTTGAAGTCGATATTCTGGAATAATGTTTCGTGAATCGCCTGTTCTCTTTTTTCCATTGATTCATCGGCGTATAGTGCATGATCCCAGTAACTGATCCCCCAGCAATCCATACCTTCGATTTGAGGGATGTCCTCTAAACCCAGCCCTTTTAAGCGGTCAATGAAGTCCAAGTAGTTTGTGAGGTAATAATCGCCCTGTTGTCTTTCGGATGCGCTTACCGCCACAAAGGCCGTACTCACCCTGCTAGCTCGATGGGCATGAATAATATCGTAGACATACCCTGCGGAGGCGCGCTTCTGGTCGATGTCAATGATGCAGTTTGTGTCGAACGTAAATGTCTTCATGTTTCATAGTCAGTAAATTGTGAAGTGTGACGATGACAGAGATAATATTTGATTCAAAGACGTGAACATTATTGCGCGTGTATAATCCCGCAAACCATCAAAATCTCATTCCCCCTCACCCCAACCGCTCCCGCATGAACCCCAGCGCCGCCGCCAATCCGTCCTGCGCGATGCCGTGCCCGGTGCCCTTCATCACATGCGCGTAGACCTCGAACCCGGCACCTTGCAGCGCCTCTCCGGCCTCGGGCAGCGATTGCGGCGGCACCACCTCGTCGATATCGCCGTGGAGCAGCAGGATCGGCGGGCGCGCGGTGGTCTCATTGGCCAGGGTTTCTGGGGCAAGCATGCGGCCCGAAAAACCGACGACGGCGGCCATCGGCTCGGCCCGGCGTGGGGCGACCTGCAGCGACAGCATCGTGCCTTGCGAAAAGCCCAGAAGGATCAGGCGGTCGGGGGTCAGGCCCTCGTCGGCTAGCACCTTGTCGATGAACGCGTCCAGATCGGCGGCAGAGGCCAGCAGGCCCGCCTTGGCGGCGGCCTCGGACGAGCCGTCGAGCCAAGGGATCGGGAACCATTGCAAGCCCATCGGCGCGCCGGGCAGGCGGTCGGCCGCGTCGGGCGAGTAGAACGCGGTGCCGGGCATGTGCGGTGCCAAGGGGTCGGCCAGGCCCAAGAGGTCGGCGCCATTGGCCCCGTAGCCATGCACGAAGATCACCGCCGATGTGGCCTCGCCCTTGGGCGCACCGCGCCGATCCGAGGTAAGTGTTCGCGTCATGTGATACCTTCCCGGTGTTTCATCTTTTCGTAGTAGGACCAGAGTAGCCGCGCCGCAACGCCGCGCCAGGGCGACCACTCCTGCGCCATCGCCCGCAGCGCCGCCTCGGATGGACGGTCTGGCAGCCCGAACAGCATCCGTGTGGCCTCCTGCAACGCCAGATCGCCCGCTGCAAAGACATCCGCCCGACCCAATGCCAGCATCGCATAGACCTCGGCGGTCCAGCGCCCGATCCCCGACAGCGCGACAAGCGTGGCAATCACCTGATCGTCGGGCGCATTTCGCAATGCGGCATAGTCAATCTCCGATCCGGCCAGCACCAGAATATAGCGCGTCTTCTGTCGCGTCAGACCGCAGGCCCGCAAAGCTGCGTCACTTGCGCCGGCAACCGTCGCGGGTTCGGTCAATCCGGCCTCGGCAAGTCGCGCCGAGACCGCGCGGGCAGAGGCGACGCTGACCTGCTGGCTGACGATGGCATCTAGGAGGGCGGCAAAGCCATCCAGACGGCGGCGCAGCGGCAATGGCTCGGTCAATACCAGCGCCCGCGCGAAATGTGGCTCGCGCGCGGCAAGCCAGGCGGCGCCTTCGGCTACGCAGTCGGGCGTTTCGATGATCCGGCCTGGCATGGCGCCTCCTTCGGGATGCGAGATTGGCCAGAGATGTGCCGGAGGGGCAAGGGTAGACAGGGGTTGGGCACGCGCCACCCCGTCTTGGCAATTTCACCGCTGGCGGGCCGGGGCCGTTCCGGTTTAACAGGTGTTGATCGTTCCCGAGACATCGCAGCGCCATGACTGACCAAGCAATCGACCGCCCGCTACCCGCGCGCCGCAATGTGGCGGTGCTGGTCGCAGCACAGGCATTCCTCGGCGCGCAGATGCCGATGATCTTCATCATCGGCGGGCTGGCGGGTCAGTCGCTGGCGACGAACCCCTGCCTTGCCACCCTGCCGATCTCGCTGATCGTGCTCGGCTCGATGCTGTCGGCGACGCCGCTGTCGGCGCTGATGCAGCGCTTCGGGCGCCGTGTCGGGTTCGCCGTGGGCGCGCTCGGCGGTGCGACGGGCGCTGCGGTCGGCGCCTGGGGGCTGATCACGGCAAGCTTTCCCTTGTTCCTCGCGGGCTCGCTTCTGACCGGCATCTACATGTCGGCGCAGGGCTTTTACCGCTTTGCCGCCGCCGATACCGCCAGCGATGAATTCCGCCCCAAGGCAATCTCCTACGTGATGGCGGGCGGCCTGGTCTCGGCGATCATCGGGCCGCAGCTGGTGAAACTCACCGCGGATGCGATGGTGGTGACGTTTCTCGGCACCTATCTGACGGTGATCGCGCTGAACCTGATCGGCGCGTTTCTGTTCCTGTTCCTCGACATCCCGGCGCCGAAACCGCCCGTCGAGGGCGCCCCGCGAGGTCGCAGCCGCTGGCAGTTGCTGACCACGCCGCGCATCGCCGTGGCGGTGATCTGCGCCTCGGTCTCGTATGCATTGATGAACCTGGTGATGACCTCGACACCGCTGGCCGTCGTCGGCTGCGGCTATGACAAGGCCGACGCCGCCGATGTGGTCACCGCGCATGTGCTGGCGATGTTCGCGCCGTCGTTCTTTACCGGCCACCTGATCGCGCGATTCGGGGCCGAGCGGATCATGGCGCTGGGCCTCGCGATCCTTGGGGTTGCGGGTCTGGTCGGACTGTCCGGTGTGGACCTGGGGCAGTTCTTCGTCGCCCTGATCCTGTTGGGCCTCGGCTGGAACTTCGGCTTCATCGGCGCCACCACGATGCTGGCCGGTGCGCATGCGCCGGAAGAGCGTGGCCGGATGCAGGGCCTGAACGACATGATCGTCTTCGGCTCGGTGACGCTGGCCTCGCTGGCCTCGGGTGGACTGATGAACTGCTCGGGCGGCACGCCGCAGGCCGGCTGGGCGGCGGTGAACCTGTTCATGATCCCGTTCCTGGCACTTGCCGGGGCGGCGCTGATCTGGCTGATGATGCGGCCCAAGACGGTCTGACACCTCACCCGTCACGCCCCACGCCGTCAGGCGCGGTCACGCTGGTCAGGTCTAGGCGTTCCGCTTCAAGCGGCCTATCTAAGGCGCATGACGCAGCACATCCCCTTCGACAATTCCTATGCCCGCCTGCCGGACCGGTTCTTTGCCCGGCTCGACCCGTCACCCGTGGCCGCGCCCAAGCTCTTGAAACTCAATGCCGCTCTTGCCGCCGAACTGGGGCTGGATGCTGCGGCACTGGCCGCCCCCGAGGGTGTGGCGATGCTGGCGGGCAATGCCGTGCCGGACGGCGCCCAGCCGCTGGCACAGGCCTATGCCGGGCATCAGTTCGGCGGCTGGGTGCCGCAACTCGGCGATGGCCGGGCCATCCTTCTGGGCGAGGTCGTGGCCCCGGACGGGCGGCGCCGCGATCTGCAACTGAAAGGCTCGGGGCGGACACCCTACAGCCGGGGCGGCGATGGCCGCGCTTGGCTTGGGCCGGTACTGCGGGAATATATCGTCAGCGAGGCGATGCACGCGCTTGGCATCCCGACGACCCGCGCGCTGGCCGCCGTGGCCACCGGCGAGACGGTGATGCGCGAGGCGCCGCTGCCGGGCGCGGTGCTGACA
>JBBKVJ010000431.1:0-3953 GCA_037968375.1 Paracoccaceae bacterium
TGGTGTTTGCATGACAGTTCCTCCGGTCCGCCATACCCTCCACATCGACAACCCGACGTTGACACTCCACCATATCACCAAATGATGCACTGCATCCGAGGTCGGCTCCGAGCCCAAACTCCCTGATACCGCAGCGCGCATGGAGGCCTGAAAACCGAGTTTAGCTGACGTTTGAGAGTATTTGTGGATCGGTCCGGTAATGGTGCTGACTGTCTAGCTTCGCATCCGTGCGAACGTCGGATCATAGGGCGACGGCGCTATGACTGCGGTCGCAATGAGGTCGCCATACATGTCCAGTTGCATAACACGGCCCACATCGGCGAGCGACGGCTCGACGAAGGCATAGGCGAGGTTCAGGCCAAGACGGTGCCCCCAATCGGCGGATGTGACCGTCCCCACAACCGTATCGCCCTCCATCAGAGACGCGCCTGCATGGGCGGGCGCCTGCGTGGTGTCGATCTTGAGGGTCACGAGCTGCTTCAGCGGCCCGTTGGCATGCCGCTTGACGAGGGCGTCCTTGCCAATGAAGTCGCCCTTCTCGAGCTTCACAAACCGATTGAGCCCGGTCTCGAAAGGGTCGAACTCTGTGATCAGGTCGGCCTTCCAATGCAGGAAGCCCTTTTCCATGCGCATCGACTCGACGGCGCGGGCGCCGAAGAGCTTCAGGCCGTGCGCCTCCCCCGCCGCGCGCAGCGCCAGATAGGCGGCGTACAACGAGGCGTTGGGGACGTGGATCTCGTAGGCCAACTCGCCCGAGAAGCTCACGCCCATGACGGTCGCGGGCGCAAACCCGATGAAGCAGTCCCGCACGGATAGCCACGGGAACGCCTCCTTAGACCAATCGCCCCGGGAGCACGCCGACAGCACCGCGCGCGCCTTGGGGCCTGCCAGAACCAGGATCGTCTGGTCGTTGGTCAGGCTGTGCAACTGCACGTCTTCGCCCGGTTGCAGATGCGCCGTCAGCCAATCCATGTCGTGGAACTCGCTGGCGGCGGCGGAGCCATACCAGACCCGCGCCGGGCCTCGGTCAGACGCGGGCAGGTTCGCCACCGTCGCCTCGCCCTTGATGCAGCCGTGATGGTTCAGCAGATATCCAAGCCCGACCCGGCCATTGCGCTTGGTCACGGTGCCGCAGAACATCCGGTCAAGGAAGGCGTGGCGGTCGGACCCCGTAATCTCGATCCGATTGAAGCCGTTGACCTCTGCCAGCCCGACATTCTCGGCCACGTTGCGGATCTCGACGGCGACGATATCGAAGGCCTCGTCGAAGTCGAAGCGGAGCGAGGAGTGAAAATCGGGCGACGGTTTGATGTAATCCACCCGCTCCCACCCGTTCACCACAGTGAATTCTGCGCCTTCCGCCGCCAGAACAGGCGTCAGCGGCGTCGTCTTGGCCGGTCGCCCGGCGGTGCGGTGTTCGTGCGGATAGTGGAAGCGGAATTCGTTCTGGTAATCCTCGATCGCTTTCAGCGCCGTCAGTTCCACATTCGCGTGGCCGGTAAAGCGGCGTGGGTCGATGACCCAAGTGTCATAGCAGGCCTCGCCATGCACGATCTGCTGCGCCAGCAGCCAGCCATGTCCACCGCCTTCGCCCAGACCGGCGCGCAGTCCGATGATGCAAAACGCGTTCCGCTTGCCGGGGATCAGGCCGACCAGCGGCGCCCCGTCGATGGTGTAGGTGATCGGACCGTTGACGACCGTGTGGATGCCGACCACTTCGAGCACCGGCATCCGCTTGAAGACGTTCCCCAGCACCGGCATGATCCGTTCCAGATCGTCCGGACACAGCGCGTTGACGAAATGCGGGTCGATCCCGTCCATCCCCCAGGTCTTGCAGCCCTGCTCGTAGAAGCCGACCAGCAGGCCCTGCTTCTCCTGCCGGGAATAGAAATCGTCGATCGGGCAGCGCAGCAGTGGCACGCGCTTGCCGAAATCGGTGATCTGCTGAATTGGTTCGGTCAGGAAATACTGATGCTCCATCGAGGCGACAGGGTGATGCACGCCCATCATCGCGCCAACCTCGTTCACGCGGTAACCACAGGCGTTCACCACGATATCGCAGTCGATGTCGCCCTGTTCGGTATGCACCGTCCAAGTGTCGTCCTTGTGCTGGGTCAGCGCATTGACGGGCGTGTTGCGATAGACCTCCGCACCCGCATTCCGCGCGCGCCGAGCGAGGGCCTGACACAATTGCGCAGGGTCAATATCGCCGTCCTGCCCGTCCCAGAGCCCGCCCAGCAGCCGGTCGGTGGAAATCAGCGGGTGGCGGCGGGCACATTCCTCCGGGTCCAGAAGCTCGTATTCTACTCCCATGCCACGCGCCATCGAGGCGAAGTGGCGGTAGCCCTGCATCTGCTCAGGCGTGTTGGCGAGGCGAATGCCGCCGTCGCCGTGGTGGTAATTGATCGGGTATTCGGGATCGGCGGCCAGTTCTTGATACAACTTGATGGAGTGGGACTTCAGGCCAACCATCGTCTGGTTCATGCCAAAGTTCGTGACCTGCGCGGCCGAGTGCCAGGTGGTGCCGCTGGTCAACTCGTTTCGCTCAACCAGAACCACGTCGGTCCAGCCTTCCTGCGTGAGGTGATAGAGCGTCGAGCAGCCTGCGATGCCACCGCCGATAACGACAACCTTGGTTCTGGTTCTCATGAAACGCCCCCGATTCTGATCCGCACAAGCGTCGCAGAGCATTGATGCTTTGAAAATCAGTTTAATTAGAGATATTACATCTCAAAGTCAGAGGATGACGCATGACCCTGTCCCTACGTGCTATGCGTTACCTTCAGGCGGCCCTCAGACAGGGCAGCATCACCGCCGCCGCCGAAGAAATGCACGTCGCCCCTTCGGCCATCGCCTCGGCCCTCAATCAGGCGGAAGAGGCCTTTGGCGTGGCGCTGGTGACGCGGGCGCGGGCGAAGGGCGTGTTTCCCACCCTTGCAGGCCGCGATGTGCAGCGCCGTATCGACGACCTGCTTGAACGCTATGACACCCTGCTGTCCGACGTGACCGACCTTCAATCGGGACTCTCAGGCAGCCTGGCCATCGGCTACAACGCCCCCATTGCGCCCGCCTTCCTGCCCGAGATATGCGCGCCCCTGTTGGCCGCGCACCCCGAGGTGACCCTGTCGTTCAGCGAAGGCGACAACACAACGGTTCAGAAAGGCCTGCTCGACGGGCAGTTCGACGTCATCCTCTTCGTGGCCGAACTGCCGAATCCACAGATCGCGACGCAACCCCTGATCCATGCGCCGACCTACTGCCTGTGTCCGGCGGATCATCCCTTTGCGACCGCCGGTGCCGTGTCGGTTTCTCAACTCGCACACGAACCCCTGATCCTCTTGGACCGCCCTGCGGCGCGCAGATACTACATGGATCTTCTGGAACAGAGCGGAGAGGAGCTTCGCATCGTCGGCACCGCCAACTCAACCGAGATGGTGCGCTCCCTTGTTGCCGCCGGCATCGGCGTGTCACTGCTGAGCATGCGCCCTCGCGAGGTGCCCCCTTATGCGGGCCGCGAGATACGATGCCTGCCGGTATCCGACGCATCGTCGGGCGTGACCCTATCGCTGGGGTTCGCGCCGGGACCGAAACGGCGGTTAGTGCAAATGTTCGTCGATAAATGCACTGCGTTTTGTGGTGGACCGAAGGGTGTGGGACTGACTGTGTCCAATGATATTCAAAAAGAGCACGCCACGTTCAATTGCTGAACTTGCCTCACCGATCAAACCGGTAGGATCACCAAAAAAGAACGAACGTCCGCAATGCGAAGCTGGAAGCCATTCGCTTAACAGAGATTAATAACGGCAAAGTCCCGACCGCGGTCATCGGACCCGGCAGAATGCTGCGTAATGCGTGAATGTCCGCATTGGGCCGATTTTGTTGAAAACCTCTTCCTTGATCGAGGCAAGTATCGCTGATTCAATTCCCATATTGATTGGGGGATATAGCGATGA
>JBBKVJ010000432.1:0-9048 GCA_037968375.1 Paracoccaceae bacterium
CGGCGGCGGTGACGGCGCCGATTCCGGCGGCGCCTTCAACGGCGTCATCGACGATGGCGACGATTTCTTCGCCAGCGGGTTTCCCTCGGTGAACTCGTCATTGCCTGCACTGATGGGTCAAGGCGGTGGCATGTCGGATTTCGACCCCAGCGATCCGGTATCGCGGCTTCGCCGACTGATGTCCGAGCGCAAGGACGAAACGGTCGAAATTCTGCGCAACTGGATGGATGACACCGAGGAGAAAGCCTGATGCCCGCCCGGCTGAAGCTTGAGACCTTCGACCGATCCGCCACGCAGGCGGATCCCGGAGCGTCGGCCATCACGCCCGAGGCGGTCGAGGACGTTCGGTTGGCGGCCTACGAAAAAGGCTATGCCGCCGGCTGGGAGGATGCCGTTGCCGCGCAGAGCGACGATCAGTTGCGGATCCGCGACGATCTGGCCCGCAGCCTGCGCGATCTGGCCTTCACCTATCAAGAGGCGCGGTCGCATCTCATGCGCAGTCTCGATCCGTTGCTGCGCGGTATGGCAGACCGGGTGCTGCCCCAGATTGCGCAAGCCACCCTTGGCGCCGCAGTGGTGGCCGAGCTGATGACGCATGCCGGCAAGCTGGCGTCAGCGCCGGTCGAGATCGCGGTCTCCCCGGTCAACCGCGTCGCCATCGAAGCCGCCCTCGGTCACGAACCGGCCCTTCCGGTGCGGCTTGTCGAAGAACCGACGCTGGCCGACGGTCAGGTCCATTTCCGCCTTGGCGCCGAGGAAAGCACGCTTGATATCGAAGCGGTGCTGACCGCGATCAGCGGATTTGTCGCCGATTTTCTGAACGACACCGACGAAAGGCAAACCCGTCATGGATGATACTAGCGACAGCCCGCGCCGCGGCGGCGAAGAGATCAAGACCCCGTTCGCCCGGGTGCCGATCGAGATTACCATCTCGGTCGGCCGGGCCCGGCCGCTGGTGCGCGACCTTCTGCGCCTTGGCCCCGATTCGGTTCTGCCGCTGGACCGGCGCGTCGAAGACCCGGTCGAGTTGTATGTCGGCGACCGCCTGATCGGGCGCGGCGAATTGGAAGAGCTTGACGGCGACCGGGCGGGTCAGCTGGCCGTGCGCCTGACCGAACTGGCGTCGATCAAGGATGCGCTCTGAATGACGCGCCGGGGCGCATCAGGTTTGGCGCACGCCTCTGGCATTGCCCCGGTGCTTGGCCTGGCGTTGGCGTGCCTGGCGGTGTTCACCGGCATGGCGGCGGCGCAGGAAATCACGCTGTCGCTGGGCGAAGGCGCCTCGCTGGCCGAACGCTCGATCCAGTTGATCGTGCTGATCACGCTTCTCAGCCTGGTGCCGGGTCTTGCGATCATGCTGACCTGCTTTCCGTTCCTCGTCACCGTGCTGTCGATCCTGCGCATGGCCATCGGGCTGCAGCAATCGCCACCGAACATGCTGATCGTCAGCCTGGCTTTGTTCCTGACCTATTTTGTGATGGAGCCGGTCTTCATCGAAGCCTGGGAAACGGCACTTCGCCCGCTGACCGAAGGCACGCTTGAGGCCGATGAGGCGCTGCCTCTGGCGCTGGCCCCGTTCCGCGCCTTCATGGCGGCGCGGATCAATGTCGAAACCTTCACCGACCTCGCCGCGCTGCGTGTGGCCCCCGGTGTCGAGATCGCCAAACTGGCGCCCGAGGCGCCGCTGTCGATTCTGGTGCCGTCGTTTTTGCTCAGCGAGATCGAGCGGGCGTTCCAGATCGGCTTTCTGATCTTCCTGCCGTTCCTGATCATCGACCTTGTCGTCGCCGCGATCCTGATGTCGATGGGCATGATGATGGTGCCGCCGGCAATCGTGTCGATGCCGTTCAAGCTGGCATTCTTCGTCGTCGCCGATGGCTGGACACTGCTGGCCGGAGCCTTGGTGCGCAGCTACATCTGAGCGTAATGCCGTGGCCAAGCGCGCTGCGAGGTCCATCACCCGCGAAACCCTCCACTGGCGGCAGAGTGTGACGCACCCTGTCGCCACCCCGATTTGATCGCCAATCAGAGTGTTGCCAGACACCGCAACCAGCGCACGCCGATTTGGCTCTCTGGCAACGGGCAGGATGCTGACAAGCGCTTCATGCCCCTGCGCCCTCCCGGTCGCTGCAATCTGCAAGCCACAGGCTGCCAAATCTACCGGGGGCATGTTCAAAGGTCATAAACGCCATAACCCGAGGCTCCGCCGACCAACCGGGATCTGTTAGGATAGGTGCGGTCGATGACCACGCCAGCATGGCTGCCATCACTTTGGCGGACGCGGCGGCGAGATTTTCGTGATGACCGGCCCGATCAGGTGACCAAACCAGACGCAGATTCGGAACGTCTGTTTCCGTTTCGCGTCACCAAGGCCTCTGCCGAGCCCGACAGACGATCTTGCAGGATCAGCGCACTTCGAATTCAGCATGCAGCGCGCCCGCCGCCTTGATGCTTTTGAGGATGTCGATCATGTCGCGTGGCGACACGCCAAGCGCGTTCAGCCCCGACACGACCTCGGCCAGCGACGCCCCCGATCCGATTTCGGCCAGCCGCGTGCCCGGCTCTTCCGTGATCGATGCCGTGGTGCGCGGCACCACAACTGTCTCACCCGGCGCGAATGGGTTGGGCTGCACCGCATAGGGCGTCTCTTCGATCCTCAGCGTCAGGCTGCCCTGGGCCACCGCGACGCTGCTGATCCGCACATCAGCGCCCATCACGATGGTGCCCGAGCGCTGATCCACAACGACCCGCGCCCGGCGCTCGGGTTCCACGGGCAGGTTCTCGATCGCGCCGATCGCATGCGCGGCCGAGCGCAGCCGCATCGCCGCGACGTTCAATTGCACGGTGCCCGCGTCCAGCATTTCGGCCACCCGGCGGCCCGCTGCGGCATTGATCACCGCCTCGATCCGGCCGGCGGTGGTGAAATCCGGTGTCCGCAGCGCCAGGCGCAACTCTTGCAAGCCACCGAAATCGAACTCGATCTCGCGTTCGATCCGGGCCCCCGCCGGTATCGATCCCGCCGTCGGCACACCCTGGGTCACGCTGGCACCATCGCCTTCGGCGGTGACGCCACCGGCGATCACGGTGCCCTGCGATACCGCATAGATCTGCCCGTCCGCCGCGTTCAGGGGTGTCATGATCAGCGTGCCCCCCAAGAGGCTTTTCGCGTCGCCGATGGCCGACACCGTCACGTCGATCTGGCTGCCTGTCCGCGCGAAGGCTGGCAGGGTGGCGGTGACCAGAACGGCGGCGACGTTTTTCGGTCGGAACTGCTCACCCGCCACGTTCACGCCAAGGCGTTCAAGTATGTTCGCCATGATCTCTTCGGTGAACGGCGAATTGCGCAGCCCGTCGCCGGTGCCGTTCAAGCCGACGACCAGCCCGTAGCCGACCAGATCGTTGCCACGCACCCCGTCGAAATCGACCAGATCCTTGATCCGCACCGACTGGGCGGCACCGGGCAGGGCAAGTGCCAGGGTGACAAGAAAGACCGCGACAAAACGCATCATCTGAGGAAATCCACAAGGCTCAGGCGCGACACTCGTGCGGTCAGCGCGAAGAGGGTTTCTAGCTGTGTCTGTGCGGCCTCGAGCCGTGTTGCCGCATCGTAGGGATCGACCCCGATCAAGCCGTTCCGCGCGAGTTCTAGCGCCGCGCCCTCGGCGCTTGCTCGGGTGCGTGCGGTCTCGATCGTGGCCTCGACGGCGCCGATCCCGGCCTGCAGGTCGATGACCCGGCTTTTGGCGTTCAGCACTGTCTCGGCAGCGGTGCGCGACAATGCCAGTCGCGCATCGACATCGCCGCCCAGGGTCGGACCGGCCAGCAGCGCGCCCATCGCAAAGCCCTTCATCATCTCGCGCAGGCCTGGGTCGGCGGCGGTCAACGGCAGATCGGCGACCTCGCCGCCGCCAAGCCGCATCGGTGCCAATGGCGTGGCCGAGCCGGTATACCCCAGCGTCTCAAAGCCGCCGCCGGGAGTGTCGAACCACGCTGCCACAACGCTGGCGACGCCTGCCGCCGTTGTCTCGGCCGCGACCAGCGCCTCGATATCGGCCATCATCACATCGACGGCGGCCAGGGCGGTTGCGTCGGTGGCGGCGCCCGCGAACACCGAACGGTCGGCCGAGGTCTTGTTCAGCGCGCCGACCAGGGCCTCGAATGCCTGCCGCGTGATCCGCCCGGAGCGATCCAGAGTAGGTGCTGTGGGTGCATGCGGAACGCTCAGGAGCGCGCCCGAAACGGTATCCGCCTGCGCCTGCACCGCCCCCAGGGCGGCCTGCGCAACCGCGGCGAACCCCTCGGCCTCGGCCAGGATCACCTTCTCGGCCCCGGCGATGCCAAGGCGACGTTCGATGGCAGCCAGCGCCCGGTAATCGCCCCGCAATACTTGCGACAGATTGGCCGTGCGGCCCGACGACACCTCGGTCGCACTGCGCTGCACGGTTGTTTTCAGGGCATGTGTCTGGCGCGACAGAAGAAACGCGGTGGACAGATCGCCAAGGCTGCGGAAATTTGACATCGGCGTCAGATATTCAACAGCTGGTCAAGCATCGCCTCGGCGGCGCTGATGACGCGGGCATTGGCCGCATAGGCCTGTTCGATCAGCAAGAGGCGCTGCATTTCCTGGTCGGAATCGACTCCGTTTGCCTTTTCCGCCGTCATCAGGGTATCGCGGCGGATCACCGCGTAGGACAGATCGGCCTCTGCCGTCTGCCGCGCCGTGCCAATGCCCGAGAGAAATTCGCTCGCGAGACCCTGCGCCGATCGCGCGCCACCGACGAAGCCGCCCGATGTCGGAACCCGTGCTGCACTCAGTGCGGTGATCAGCGCGTTCAACCCGGCAGCCTGGCCGACCGGTCCGGCGGCGGCGGCGCCCAGACCATCGCGCAGGCGCCAGACACCGCCGCCCTGCGCGGGATCGACCAGCGCATTGATCGACAGACGCCCGGCCAGTCCGACCTCATCCAGCGCCACAAAGGCCGCCCCGCCATCGGTGAACAGGCCCGGATCGCCCGGTGTCAGCGTCGGATCGGCGGCGGCACCTTCGAAGCGTTCGATCAGATCGCGCGCCACCGCATCCAGGCGCACCTGCGCAGCGGGGGCAAGATCATCGCGGATCGTCATCAGCGCGCCCAGACTGCCGCCGCCCAGAAATCCCGACCGGGCGCTGGCCGATGCCGGCAGATCGCGGAACGTCAGGCCGGACAGCGCCCCCGAGGCCAGCGTCATGTCGGGTGTGATCGTCGCCGTGGCCGAGAATCCGACCTCGCCCGCCAGCCCGTCCAGCAAGATCGCGCCGCCGGTGGTGAACAGCGCCACCTGCCCGCCATCGCGGGCCACCTCGCGCACCGGCACGATCGCCGCGACGGTATCGATCGCCTTCTGGCGTTCGTCCATATAGCTTGAGGCATCGCGGCCGCTGGCCAGTTCGACCCGGATGTTGCGGTTCAGATCGACGATCCGCGCCAGCGTCGAGTTCAGCCGCGACACCTCGCTAGCGATGGCGCTGTCCGCCGCCATCCGCTCATCCTGGATCGATTGCGATATCGCATTGAATGCACCGGACAGCCGGTTGGCGGCATCCAGAACCGCGTCGAGACGCGGCCCGGTATCGGGGCGGCTGGCGGCGGCCAGAAGTGCCGATTCGAAATCTGCGAGCCTGCTGCTCAGCGATCCCGGTTCGCCCGGCGCGCCGACGGCGGTTTCGATTGCGGTATGGAACTGCGCGATATTCTGGTCGCGCGCCTGCGTCGCATCCGACAATCGCCGATCCGACAGCACCGCCTGATTGATGACGCGGCCCACGCCTTCGACGCGCACACCGCTACCGGCACCGCCCAACTGTCGGCTGGACAGCAGCAATTCGCGCCGACCGTAGCCTTCGGTCAGCACGTTTGCCAGATTCTGCGACACGACCTCGGCCCCGCGCGACGCGGCGGTGAGGCCCGAGAACGCATTGGCGAGCGATCCTGATATGCTCATGGTTCAGCCTTTCTGGCCGTGACCCTTATCGTTTGATGTTGGTGGTTTCCTGCAGCATCTCATCGACCGTCTGGATTACCTTGGCGTTTGAGGAATAGGCGCGCTGAGTCTGGATCAGCGCGGTCAGTTCCGCCGCCACATCGGTGGTCGAGCCTTCGCGGGCATAGCCGACCACGGCGCCGGTCGGCCCGTCACCAGCATCCCACAGGAAGAACGAACCCGAGCTTGGCGAAATCTGGTAAGCCTGATTGTTCAACGCGATCAGGCCGTTGGGGTTCGGCACGTCGACCAGCGGGATCTGGTAGATCCGGCGGGTAAAGCCGGTGTCATAGGTCGCGGTGATGAAGCCGTTCTCGTCGATCTCGACCGCCGTCAGGTTGCCCACCGGAGAGCCGTCCTTGGTGATCGCGGTCGGCGCAAAACTGTCGGACAACTGGGTCAGGCCGTTCGGGTCGCCCAGGCTGCCGATCTGCACCGTCAGCGGTCCGCCCGCGACGCTAAGGGAAAGCGTGCCATTGGCGGCGCTGTAGGCGCCACCCGATACTGCGGTGACCGAGGCAAGCGTGCCGCCCGAACCACGGCTGGCATCGAAGACGATGGTATATTCACCGATGATGCTTTCGTCGGTGCCGACGGTCAGCGGGTCATCCACTGTCGCGCTGTCGCGGATCACCATGGTCCAGGTGTTGGTCGATCCGCTGGCCGGAACCGAGGGGGTAAAGGTGATGTCCAGCGTCTCGGACGTGCCGAGGTTACCGAAGTATTCGACCGACAGCGGCAGGGTCGCGCCAGACCTTCCCGCCTCGGTCTCGGTGGCGGGCAGGTTGACACCAAGGCGCATCGACGTCGTCGGATCACCCGCCGTCTGGTTTGCGTTGATCACCACCGGGACCAGACCTGACGACGTGTCGCGTGGCAGGATCGGGATCGTGCCGTCGGCATTGGCGGCCCAACCGAGCAGCACCAGCCCGGAATCGGTGCGCAGGACGCCGTCTGCGTCGGTGTGGAACGATCCGGTCGTGGTCATCTGCATCGGGCGGTCGCCAACGGCGTTGCCCAGCCCGACCGACGGTGTCACCGGCAACATGCCGCGCCCCGAGACCGCGATATCAAGCGCGTTCGAGGTGCCGACCAGCGCGCCGCGTTCGTCGATCAGGCGCGAGGTCGAGGCCTTCACGCCACCGGCGGAATAGGTGCCCGCGCCGCGCGACTGGCTGATCACCAGGCTTTCGAAATCCGCCACGGCGCGCTTGTAGCCGAAGGTGCCCGAGTTGGCGATGTTGTCAGAAATGGTGGCCAGCCGGGTGGCGTTGGCGCTTAAACCCGCCACACCTGCATTCAGTGCCGAAGAAATCGTCATGGGACCAGCCTTTCTGCTGTAATCGAATCCTGTGAAGGCCGACATTCGCAGGCTGGGCTTAACGCTGGGCTAACATCTAAAATGCCAGCGATTTCAACCGGTATCCGAGCGCAGCAGCACCAGTTCGATGCGGTTGTTGCGAGCCGCCATCGGATTCGGCGCCACCGGCTTGCGGTCGGCATGGCCGGTGACCCGGCGCACCCGCGCATCGCGCAGCCCGCGATCCTCCAGTAGCCCGCGCACCGTTTGCGCCCGCGCCGTCGACAGATCCCAGGTCGGGTTCACCCGCAGAACCTCGGGCGCGGCCTGCACATGACCGTTGAACGCCACCCCATTCTTCACCAATCCGAACACCCGCGACAGCATCGCTGCGATATCGCGCATCACAGGCTCGGGCGTCGAGGTGCCGGGTATGAAAAGCGGCGCCCCCTCGATGTCGAATACCTCGACGATCAACCCCTCGTCGGTCACCCGCGTGGTGATGTGGCGCGCCATCAGATCGGTCACCATGCTTTCGCCGCTCTTGCCCTGCAATATCCGCGCCAGCTCCTCAAGAGCGTCGGCCTCGGCTGCGGCGTTCTTGCCCGCCTCGGCGTCTTCTTCTGCGGTCTCACCGGTTTGTCCGCTGGCCTGGCTTGGATCGGTTGGCTGCTGGCTTGAGGCGCCTTCACCGTTCTGCGTTTGGGAATCCTGGGAAAAAATTGACGTCCCGCCAAATGCGCCATCGCCACCGCCCGAGATACGGTTCACCGGAATCGTCGGATTGAAGTAATCCGCCAGACCCTTTCGCTGCTTTTCCGTCGTCGCGTTCAACAGCCACATCAACATGAAGAAGGCCATCATCGCGGTGACGAAGTCGGCATAGGCCACCTTCCAGGCGCCACCGTGATGGCCGCCCCCCGCAATGATCTTCTTACGTTTGATGATAATGACCGGCGCGTTTGCACCTGCCGCCATAACGTCACCTCACACTCACCCAAGGAGAGATGTATCAGGGCCGCGTGAATGCGGGCTTAACCTGTTGCATTCGAGGGAGTTGACGCCCGGCGAAGGACTATCGCGCCAGTCTGTCGGCGATCTCGGCGCTCAGAAGGGCCAGTGCCGTGCCGGTAGCGCCGGCAACGGCGGCTGGGGCGGCCTCGGCCAGCGGCGTCAGGATTGCGAAGCGTTCAAGGATGTCGCGCCCTGCACCGGACGGCGACAACACCGCATATTGCCCGCTCAGCTCGAAATTGCCGTCCGACCGCGCCACCATGCGGTCGACCCGCACATCCAGCCTTAGGTCGGGGCCATCGTCCAGCGGCCAGGGCTCGGCGGCGACCCGCGCTGTGGTAGCAAGATCGAGGTTTCGCGCGATCACCCGGGTCACACCGTCGGTGGGATTGTCGGCCCAAAGCGCGTCCTTGACGGTTTTCAGCGCGCCATCCGCACTTTGCAGCGCGATCGCGGAATCCGCCGCATAGGCGGGCAGCGTCACTTCGCGCACCTCGATACTGGCGGCCCGGATCCGCCGCTGCTGGGTCGGCACCGGCTGGTCGATCAGATAGCGCGCGGCATCGTCACCGCAGCCGACGAGCAGCGCTAGGGCAATCAGGATCGGGCGGAATGTCATGTCATCGTCCCAGCAAAAGTGAATTGGGGTTGCGCTCGATGGTCCGGGCCAGCTCGGCCACCGCGCGCGCAGCATTGCGCATTTCGCGCAGGAC
>JBBKVJ010000433.1:0-11580 GCA_037968375.1 Paracoccaceae bacterium
CCCCCGAATTTGAGGCTTTCGTCAGCCCGGCCAAGCTTTACCCGCAGCTTTGGCGGCTGCTGCTCGGCATCCTGACGATCCTCTTTTGCTACATCGGCGTGCTGGCGATCCTTGCGGTGGTTCTGTTCGTGGCGGTCGGGCCGCTGGACTATTTCAGCTGGCTGCCAAGGCTGGCGAAACCGACCGAAGCGGTGCCAGTACTGATGCTGCTGGCCACCTTCGCGGGTCTGCTGCTCGGGCCGGTTCTGGCCGTCGGCGCCTGCCATTTTCGCGGTCCGGGCACGCTGTTCGGTCCCCGCGACGAGGTGTTTCGCGGGTTTTTCATCACGCTCGCCGTCACCTTGCCGCTGTATGGCGCCCTGATCGGTCTGGGCGCCTTTCTTGATCCGCCGGTCCGCAACATGGCCGTCGAGGTTTGGCTGCGCTGGCTGCCCTTCGCACTGCCGCTGATCTTCTTGCAGATTTTGGCAGAAGAAGTGGTGTTTCGCGGCTATCTGCAACAGCAGCTTGCCGCCCGGTTCCGGGCGCGCGCGGTCTGGATGTTCCTGCCCTCGGCGCTGTTCGCGTCGCTGCACTGGAACCCCGAGGCAGGCGCGGCCTTGTGGCTGATCCTGGCTGCGACCTTCGTGTTCGGCTTGATCGCCGCCGATCTGACCGAACGCACGGGCAGTCTGGGTGCCGCGATCGGGTTTCATCTGGTCAACAACCTTTTCGGCATCCTGGTGATTTCGGTATCGGGAACGATCAGCGGGTTGTCGCTGTGGACCACGCCCTATGCGCTGGGCGACGCCGGGCCGCTGATGGCCTCGCTGGGGATGAACATGCTGTTCCTCGCCGTGGTCTGGCGCATCCTGCGCTGGGCGCTGGACCGTTGAAGCGATTGCATTCGAACCGCCACCGGACTATCTGGAGCGCTGCGGAAAACCACAGGGATGGACCCCGATGAACTGGATCAACAACTACGTCCGCCCAAAAATCAACTCGCTGTTTTCGCGGCGGGAAATCCCCGAGAATCTGTGGACCAAATGTCCCGAATGCGGGCAGATGCTGTTCCATCGCGAGTTGTCCGACAATCTGAATGTCTGCACCAACTGCGAACATCACATGGCGATTACCCCGCGCGAGCGGTTTCAGGCGTTGTTCGACAATGGTGTCTTCACCGAGGTAAGGGTGCCCGAACCGCTGGCCGACCCGCTGCATTTCCGCGATCAGAAACGCTATCCCGAACGCATGAAGGCAGCGCAGAAGGCCACCGGCGAGAAAGAGGCGATGCTGGTCGCCGAAGGCGAGATCGGGCGCACACCGATCGTGGCCGTCGGTCAGGATTTCTCATTCATGGGCGGCTCGATGGGGATGTATGTCGGCAACGCGATCATCGCCGGTGCCGAGCGTGCGGTGAAACTGAAGCGCCCGATGATCCTGTTCTCCGCCGCAGGCGGTGCGCGGATGCAGGAAGGCATCCTGTCGCTGATGCAGATGCCGCGCACCACTGTCGCCGTCGAGATGCTGCGTGAGGCGGGCCTGCCGTATATCGTCGTGCTGACCCACCCGACTACCGGCGGCGTCACCGCATCTTACGCGATGCTGGGCGATGTGCATATCGCCGAGCCGAACGCGCTGATCTGCTTTGCCGGGCCGAGGGTGATCGAACAGACGATCCGCGAAAAATTGCCCGAGGGCTTTCAGCGCGCCGAATATCTTCTGGACCATGGCATGCTGGACCGGGTCACGCATCGCATCAAAATGCGGCGGGAACTGATCGAGATCACCCGGATGCTGATGCGCCTGCCGCCCGCCGTTGCGGGCGATCTGCCCGCGCCAAAGGACGAGCCAAACGCAACGGCGACGGCGGCGGCCGGGGCGACGGCGGCCGACCCGACCCCCGCAGTGACCTCTGGCGCAACTTCCGCCGCTGCAAGGGCCGCAACGCTACCCGCCACCTCGACCAAATCCAGTGCCACACCAACGCAGGCCGCCGCGCCGACCAGCGGAGTTGCCAAGGCGTGACCGGCGCATCTTCCGACCTCATCCTGCAAAGGATGATGTCGCTTCATCCCAAGATCATCGACCTGACGCTGGATCGTGTCGAGCGCCTGCTGGCGGCGATGGGCCATCCCGAACGCGCCCTGCCGCCAGTCGTCCATATCGCGGGCACCAATGGCAAGGGCTCGACCACTGCGATGCTGCGCGCCGGCATCGAGGCGGCGGGGCAATCGGCGCATGTCTATACCTCGCCGCATCTGGCCCGGTTCCACGAACGGATCCGGCTGGCGGGCGATCTGATCTCGGAGGACGCGCTCAGCGCGCTACTCGACGAATGTCTGGCCGCCAACGGCGACACCCCGATCACCTTCTTCGAGATCACCACCATCGCCGCCTTCGTCGCTTTCGCCCGCGTGCCCGCCGATTGGGTGCTGCTTGAGGTCGGCCTTGGCGGGCGGCTGGATGCCACTAACGTCATCGACAAACCGGCGCTGACCGTGATCACGCCGGTCAGCTATGATCATCAGCAGTATCTGGGCGAAAGCCTGGCCGAGATCGCGGGCGAAAAGGCCGGGATCCTCAAGCGCGGCGTGCCCTGCGTGGTTGGTCCGCAGGAACCCGAGGCGATTGCAGTGATCGAGGCGCGCGCCGAACGGCTGGGCGCGCCCTTGCTGGCCTATCGCCAGCACTGGCATGTTTGGGAAGAACGCGGGCGGATGGTGTTTCAGGACGAGAACGGTCTTCTCGACCTGCCAATGCCGGGTCTGATCGGTGCGCATCAGGTGCAGAACGCAGGCGCGGCTATCGCCGGGTTGCGCGCGCTTGGCTTCGGCGCGCAGGTCTGCGAGGCGGCGGTGACCGGCGCGCACTGGCCCGCACGGATGCAGCGTCTGGCCAAGGGGCCGCTGGTCGAGGCGGCGGGAACGGCAGAGCTGTGGCTTGACGGCGGCCACAACCCGGCAGCGGGCGAGGCGATCGCCGAAACGCTGACCCGCCTGCCACGGCGCCGGACGCATCTGATCGTGGGAATGCTGAACACCAAGGATGTGCGCGGTTTTCTGCGCCCGCTGGCCACGGTTGTGGATAGCCTGCATGCGGTGACAATCCCGGGCGAAAAGAACACACTGACCGCCGAGGAGACACTGAAAGCGGCGCGCGATACCGGCCATAACGCGGTCGCCGCCGAGAGTGTGCTGACCTCGGTGGCCGAGATCGCAGGGCAAGACCCCGCCGCCCGCATCCTGATCTGCGGCTCGCTCTATCTGGCGGGTCAGGTGCTGCGCGAGAACGGCTAGGGGGTATGCGGTCACGATTTTTCTGGCGAAAAATCAGGCGCACCGCATCGGAGCAGAGCGCCTAATTCTTCGCAGAAGAATTGTCTCGCTACAACCGGTCCAGCAGCTCCCGCGTCGGCCAGGCGTCGGCAGGCAGTTCAAGCCGCGCCTGTTCCTTTTGCACCGCACTGCGCGTCATTGCGCCCAGAATGCCGTCGATGCCGCCCACGTCGTGGCCCAGCGCCTCAAGCTTGCGCTGCAGCGCCTCCATCTGGTCGCCCGCCAGCGACGGATCGGGGTTACCGGGGGTAAACACCGGCGCGCCTTCCAGGCGGGTGGCAAAATAGGCCGCCGTGGTGACGTAGACAAAGCTCTTGTTCCAGTCGAAGAACACCCGGAAGTTCGGATAGGCCAGAAACGCTGGCCCCTTGCGGCCCATCGGCAGCAGCACCGAGGCGGGCATCGTGCCGGATGGCAGGTTGCCCGACCGCGCCTTGACCCCAATCACCGCCCAATCGGCCACCGAAAGCTGCGTATCGAGGCCGGTCCTGCTCCAGTCCAGCCCTGCGGGCAGCGCCACCTCTTGCAACCACGGCTCACCCGCACGCCAGCCGTGGTGCTGCAGCATGCGGGCGCCCGAAAGGATCGCATCCGGCACCGAGGTCTTGAGCGAGACCTTGCCGTCTCCGTCACCGTCGACGCCGCGTTCCAGAATGTCGCCCGGCAGCATCTGCACCATACCGATCTCGCCGGCCCATGCGCCGGTGGTGCCAAGGTCGAACTGGCCACGTTCGTAAAGCGACAGCGCGGCAAAGACCTGCGGCTGGAACAGATCCGGGCGACGGCAATCATGGCTGAGCGTCACGAGCGCGTTCAGCGTGTTGAAATCACCCTGAACCGCGCCGTAATCCGTCTCGAGCGCCCAGAAAGCCAGCAGCACGCCCGCCGACACGCCATAGCTCTGTTCGGCCTCGGCAAAAATCCGCGCATGGCGTTCGGCGTTGCGGCGGCCGTTGGTGATCCGGCTTTGGCTGATGATGGTGCGGGCGAAGTCGATAAAGTCCTTGCGGAAGATGCCTTGTGACCGGTCGGCGCGGATCACCCGATCATCCTGCCTGGCTGCGTCGAAAAAGCTGTCCGCCGCCTCGCGGGAATGGCCGCGCACCACGGCTTCGGCCTTCATATCGTTGATGAAACCCGAGAACGCACCGCCGCAGGACACCGCCGCCCTTGCTGTCGCGAAAGGCATCATCGCCACTGTCAAAGCCAGGGTCGCGGCAAGTTGTCGTTTCATCGTCATCTCCCTTGAGAACACGGTCGACACTATCAGTTGCAAATCCGCCCGCAATGCTGCCAGACCCCTGAAGGAACGGCGCCCAAATGATGGCCTTGCCGTTAACGTAAAGCTTTGATTTGCTCCGCGTCGCTCGGCCCAGATTCGAGGGAACGGTCGCGGCCCGAGCTTGGGGCAAGTAGATATTGTTGAAAGTGGTAATCGTCGAAGCGAACCCGGGATTAGGGCAGGTCTGGGCGGAGCATATCGAACGATTGGGCGCCACGACACGCCGCGTGGAATCTCAGGTCGACGCTATCGCCGCCCTGGAAGACGAGGCTGTCGATGTGATTATCGTCGACCTTACCTTGCCCGACAACGGCGGCCTCAACGTCGCGGAATTCGCGCTGTTCCGGCACCCGAAAGCCAAGGTTATCTTCGTGACCGAGGGGCACGGATTTCCCGACGGCTCGATCTTCAAGGTCAGCCAGAACGCCTGGGCCTTCGTGCAGTCGGATCTGCCGCCGGAAGATCTGGCCGCCATCGTGGAATATCACGCCGCCGCCAGATGACCGCGCCGGTGCGGCTGCTGCCAGTCAATGTCGGGCGCGATGGGCACGATCCGGTGCGGATTGATGGTGTCGTGGCTGTAGTGATAATGCCGCCGGATATGATCGAAATTCACCGTCCCGGCGACGCCCGGCCACTGATACAGCTCGCGCGTATAGGCCCAGAGTGCCGGATAATCGGCAATCCGCCTGCGGCTGCATTTGAAATGCCCGTGATACACCGGATCGAACCGGACCAACGTCGGGAACAGCCGCCAGTCAGCCTCGGTCACGCGGTCACCCATCAGATAGCGCTGCCCGGCAAGCCGCGCCTCAAGCCAGTCAAGCGTGTCGAACAAGGGGCCCACCGCCTCTTCATAGGCGTTCTGGGTGGTCGCGAAGCCCGATTTGTAGACGCCGTTGTTCAGCGTGTCGTAGATACGCGCGTTCACCGTTTCGATGTCTGCACGCAGGTCTTGCGGCCAGAAATCCAGCCGGTTTCCGGTGATCCCGTCAAAGGCGCCGTTGAACATCCGGATGATTTCCGAACTTTCGTTCGACACGATCGTCTTGCGCTCACGGTCCCAAAGAACCGGCACGGTGACCCGGCCCGAGATGTCCGGCGCGGCCCGGATGTAGAGGTCGCGCAGGAACGGCAGACCAAAGAGCGTATCGCCCGTCGCACCGGGATAGTCACCTGCAAAGGTCCAGCCCTCAGACAGCATGTCGGGATGGACGACGCTGACATCGATATGCGTCTCCAACCCCTTCAGGGCGCGAAATATCAGCGTGCGATGCGCCCAGGGGCAGGCCAGCGAGACATAAAGATGATAGCGCCCGCTTGCCGCTGCGAACCCACCCTCGCCGGTGGGGCCGGGCGTGCCGTCGGCGGTGATCCAGTTGCGGAACGCTGTCGTAGAGCGCACGAAGCGTCCGCCCGACGATTTGGTATCATACCAGGTGTCGTGCCATATTCCGTCAACAAGCTGGCCCATCGCGCCCTCCATCGGTGACCATTGCAGATAGGGCGGCGGTACCGGACCAGTAGGCCCGCCACCGCAGGGCGCCATCTGCACCCGCGCACAGGTCTGATTGATGATCAAGCAGCCCGTTGTTTTCAATCAATTAACTTGACGCGAGCAGAATTGGCTCCACTTATTGATGGCGGAGGGAGTGCGGGTGATGTTCAGTTTCCTGTCAAAAGAGGTGCGTGAAGGCCTCGAGCGGGCGCGCCGAAGCGACCTTGTAAAGAAAAGCCGGCTGCGCATCGTGGTGGATGACCAGGTCTATCCGATCATCCGTCTGTCAGAAGATGGGTTCTCGCTGCCAGAAGACGCGCCTCACCTGCGCGGCCTCGTCGATCTTTACGAAGGCGCCCGCCACATCGCACAATGCCTGATTGTCGCCTCCTCGGAGGAGGAGGGCGAAATGCGTTATGAATACAAGCGCCGGACCGAAGCCGCCGACCGCCCGGCGCGCGATTTCGAAGTGGATGATCAGGCGCCGGTCGCGCTGATCCCGCGCTAGCGCCGAAAGTCGATCCGCCGCTCAGGGCCTGACTTCGACAACCGTGCCCACCTCGGTCACGCGCCACAATTCCTCGATCACCGCGTTTGATACCGCGATGCAGCCCGCCGTCCAGTCGCGGTCGATCCGCTGCCGTCCGAAGACGCCCCGGGGCTGACCGTGGATGAAGATGTCGCCGCCGGGGCTGTAGCCGCCCGCCGCCGCGCGCAGCAGATCATCGCGCTGCGGATAATCCAGGCCCAGCGACAGGTGAAACCGCGACTGCGGATTCTTGCGGTCGATGCGAAAACTGCCTTCGGGCGTGCGCCCATCGCCCTGGCGCAGCTTGTCGCCATCAGGCGCAAAGCCCAGCCGCATGGTATAGACCCGTAGCGCCGCGCCGTCGCGATACACTGTCAACCGCCGCGCCGCCTTTTCGATCACGATCCGGTCGATGGTCTGCGTCAGTGGCGCCTGAGGCAGCTCGGGTGCGATGAACCGGGTATAAAGCATGCCGCCGACGATCAGGCTGACCAGCAGAGAGGAATACAGCGTGGTGCGCAAGTTCTTCATCGCCGCACGGGCCCTCACTGCAGATCGGCGAACGCCGCCTTGAGGCGCGTCGCCGCTTCTTCGATACGGGCGCGGGGTGTTGCGATGTTGAACCGCAGACAGGTCTCGCCGCCGGTGCCGAATGTCGTACCGTGGCTGGCCGCGATCCGTGCCTTGCCTTGCACCCGTCGGATGAATTCCTCGGGCGCCATCCCGGTATCCCTGAAATCGACCCAGGCTAGATAAGTCCCCTCCAGCGGCATCGAGGAGACCCCCGGAATGCTGGCAATGGCGGCGTCAAAAACCCTGCGGTTGACGTCAAGATATGCCATCAGATCATCGACCCAGGCAGCCCCCTCGGGGCTGTAGGCCGCCGTCACCATCCGCACCCCGAACGAATTCGGCGCCATCCCCATCGCGGCCATCCGCCCGGCATAGCGCTTTCTCAGATCGGGATCGGCGATGATCACATTGCCGATATGCGATCCGGCGATATTGAAGGTCTTGGTCGTTGCCGACATCATCACCAACCGGTCCGTGATACCCTCGTCCGCCAGGCTCATCGGCAGGTGCTTGTGGCCCGGATAGACCAGGTCGTGGTGGATTTCATCGGAAACCAGGATCAGATCGTGACGCCGCGCGAAATCCGCCACGCCGCGCAATTCCTCCCGGCTCCAGACCCGACCGCCGGGATTGTGCGGCGAACAGAGGATCAGCATCTTCTCGGCCCCCGTCATCCGGGCATCATAGGCGTCGAAATCCATCTCGTAGCGACCGTCGCTCTGCACCAGCGGACATTCCACGACCGTGCGACCGGCTGCGTTCAACACCCGATAGAACGCGTGATAAACCGGTGAAAACAGCACCACCGCATCGCCCGGCGCGGTAAAGGCATCGACACACATCGCGGTGCCGTTCACCAGCCCGTGGGTCGAAAAGATCCATTCCGGTTCGATCCGCCATCCGTGCCGGTTTTCCATCCACCAGCGGATCGCCTCGCGATAGGGGGTGTCATCGCCAGCATAGCCATAGACGCCGTGATCGACCATCGATTGCAGCGCCGCGCGCACCACGTCAGGCGCACGGAAATCCATATCGGCGACCCACATCGCGATGCCGTCGTCGGGCGAGACGCCGTACAGCTTTTCCATCGCGCCCCACTTGCCGCTCAGGCCGCCGCGCCGGTCGATGATCTCGTCGAAACTCATAGGCGATCCTCCCTACGCGCAAGCTAGTCCGCAGCGCTGCAGACGCAAGCCCCGTTGCGCGGACGCCCGGCATCGCCTAAATCCCCCGGATGAGCCTGCGTCCCATCATCTACCACCCCGATCCGCGCCTGAAAAAGGCCGCGAGCACCGTGGCCGAGATCACACCCGACCTGCGCCGCCTGGCCGACGACATGCTGGAAACCATGTACGACGCGCCGGGCATCGGCCTTGCGGCTCCGCAGGTCGGTGTATCGCAGCGTCTGATCGTGATGGATTGTATCAAGAAAGAAGGCGAGGCGCCGCGCCCGATGGCGCTGTTCAACCCCGAGGTGATCTGGACCTCGGAGGATCAGAACACCTACGAGGAAGGCTGCCTGTCGATCCCTGACCACTACGCCGACGTCACCCGCCCCGCCGAGGTCAAGGTCCGCTGGCTGACCCCCCACGGCAAGATCGAGGAAGAACAGTTTGACGGCCTCTGGGCGACCTGCGTCCAGCACGAGATCGACCACCTGAACGGCAAGCTGTTCATCGACCACCTGACCGCGCTCAAGCGGCAACTGATCACCCGCAAGATGGAAAAGTGGAAGCGCGAACAGGCGCGGGTCTAAGGGATGGCCATCCTGCCCATCCTGCGCTGGCCCGATCCGCACCTGTCACAGGTCTGCAAAAAGATCGACCGCATCGATGCAGGCGTCCAGCACCTGGCCCAGGATATGCTTGAGACGATGTATGCCGCACCGGGCCGTGGCCTCTCCGCACCCCAGGTCAGCGTCCTGCGCCGGATATTCGTGATGGATACCGCCTGGAAAGACGACAGACCCGCACCAATCGTGCTGGTCAATCCCAAAATCCAGTGGCGCTCGGACGTGATCGCCGAGGGGGCCGAGACCTGTCTGTCGATCCCTGGCGTCACCGCACAGGTTCCGCGCGCCGCTCAGGTCCGGATGCGCTGGACCGATCTCAACGGCAGGACGATGGTCGAAACTTTCTTCGATTTCGCCGCCCGCTGCGCCCAGCACGAGCTGGATCATCTGGACGGCCTGGTCACTTTCGACCGTATTGCCCCTGATACCCGCGCCGCGCTTCAGGCGGCCTACGCCCCATGATCCGCCCCTGTCTCCTTTGGCCCGACGCGCGGCTGCGCACCCCGGCAGCAACTGTCGATGCCATAACCGATCACATCCGCAGCATCTGGGACGACATGATCGATACGATGGAGGCGATGCCTGGCGTCGGCCTGGCCGCGCCGCAGATCGGCGTGATATTGCGCCTCGCGGTCGTGGATGCGTCCGAGAAACGTGGCCAGGCGGTGCGGATGGCCAATCCGCAAGTGCTCCACGCCTCGATAGAACTGCGCAGTCACGAAGAAGCCAGCCCGCACCTGCCCGGCGTCTCGGCCCGCATCGAGCGCCCGCGGGCGGTGACGATGCGGTATCTCAATGCCGACGGCGCAGAAGAAGACCGCGATTTCGTTGGCCTCTGGGCCACCTCGGTCCAGCACCAGATCGACCACCTTGACGGCAAGCTGTTCATTGACCGCCTCAGCCCGCTGAAACGCCAGCTGATCCTGCGCAAGATGCAAAAACATACCCGTGAACAGGCGCGGCGCTGACCGCTCGCCAGCGCCGCCTGACCTTCTACGGCTTCTTTCGGTCTCAAATATTCCCGCCGGAGGCAAAGATCTCTGCCCTTGCGCCGCGCAGCGGTGCCATGCCCAACCCTAGGATCGGGCGCAAGCCCGTGACGCGGGGCGGGAGGGCCCCGTTCCCGGCAGCGTCATCCTCTCAGCGCAGCCGCGTCAGAATATCGAGGCTCGCATAGCCATCCGGCACCAGCCCGACCGAGCGCTGGAAACTGCGCACCGCCGCGATGGTGTTCGGCCCGACCTTGCCGTCGACCCCGTCGGTCGGAAAACCCGCACCGGTCAACCGTTCCTGCAACTCGCGCCGCTCGTCGCCGGTCAACGCCCGGTCCTCGCGCGGCCAGCCTGCCTTGATCGGCGGCAGGCCCTTCAGCCGGTCGGCCAGATGCCCGACGCCGATCACATAGGCGTCTGCCGTATTGTAGCGCTCGATCACCTGAAAGTTCTTGAAGATCATGAACGCCGCACCCTTTGCCCCCGCCGGCATCAGAACCGACGCCGTGCCATGGTCAGCCACCGTGCTGCCATCCATCGCGCGCACACCAAGTGCGGCCCAATCGGCGGGCGATTTCTTTACCCGCTCACCGGTCTGACCGTAATCGAACCCTTCGGGCACCTGCACCTCAACGCCCCAGGGCCGCCGCTTTTCCCAGCCGAAATTCGCCAGATAGGCGGCGGTCGAGGCCAAAGCGTCCGCCGGATCTTCCGACCAGATATCGCGCCGCCCATCGCCGCGGAAATCCACCGCATGCGCCAGATATGAGGTCGGGATGAACTGGGTATGGCCCATCGCCCCGGCCCAGCTGCCGGTCATGCCCTCGGGCGCCACATCGCCGTTCTCGATGATCTTCAGTGCCGCAATCAGTTCGGCCTCAAAAAATGCGCCGCGCCGCCCGTCGAAGGCCAAAGTCGCCAGCGCCGATATGATCGGTGTCGATCCGCGCACCGCGCCATAGGCGCTTTCCAGCCCCCAGACCGCCGCCACGATTTCCTTGTCGACGCCGTAGCGCGCCTCGATCTCGGCCAGAACGGCGGCGTGCTCAAGCAACGCCTTGCGGCCGTTCTCGACGCGGTTGTCGGACACGGCACTATCCAGATAGTCCCAGATCGTCTTGGTGAACTCGCTTTGGTTGCGGTCGCGCGCGATGACATCCGCATCATAGCGCAGACCCACGAAGGCCCGTTCGAACGTCGCGTTCGAAACCCCCTGCGCCAGCGCGCGGGGCCGGAACGCCTCTGCCCAGCGGTCGAACGCCAGATTGGCCGATGCCAGCACCAATGCCTCCTCCGCCAGACCCGCCGGTCGCGGCAGGGGCCGGATCGAGCTTTCCACGGCCAGCGGGTTTGCGAAAGCCGCGCCCGCGAAATTTGCAACCAGCATTGATGAAAGGGCTATCGCCCGAAGTGTTCCCGCCATTTTGCCTGCCCGCATGCTGCGTTGGTGTCCGCTTCGCGCGGATCGATTGCGGGTGATTCTATCCTGAAATGCGCGTTACGGATAGATGGTCGCACAACGACCGGCGATTTTCCGCATCACCGCCGTTTGCGGTCGATCTTGCGCTTGGTCTTGGCGGCCTTGGACTTGGCGCGC
>JBBKVJ010000434.1:0-9328 GCA_037968375.1 Paracoccaceae bacterium
GGACAGCACCCGCCCGCCCTCGACGGTGGCACACAGAAGATCCGGGGCTGCATCGCTTTCGCCCGCCAGCAGACGCTCGTAGGCATGTGCTATCGGCCCCCGGCGCAGGTAATCGAAGACCGACCGATCCAACCCCGGTGCGACACCATGGCCGATCAGCGCCGCCGTCTGACCGTTATAAAAGACGATCTGATGGGTGGCCGAGCACAACAGCACGCCCTCGGGCACATCCGCCAAAAGCGCCTCAAGCCGTGCCTTCTCGGCGGCCAGTTGCCCGGTCTCGCGCGCGACCGCCTCGGCCAGGGCACCCCGGGTCTCACTCAACGCCTCGGAAAGGGCGGCCGCGGCAGGACCAAGATCGCCCAGATATTTCGCCTGTGCCATGGCCGCCGGACCCGCAACATCGCCATGCGCCCGCGCCCGCAGCCGCGCGGCCAGCCCCTCGATCGCCTTGGCCACGTTCTCGTCGAACATCAGCCAGACCCAGGCCGCCAGACCCAGAACCCCGAGCCCCGCCACAACACCCGTAAAGACGAAGGCCGGCAGTGCCTCGGGCTCGCCCAACCGTCGATAACCAAGCGTCACAGCCGCGCCGATTGCCGCCACGCTGCCCAGGGCCACCAGCGCGAAGAGCACAAAGATGCGCATGCGCAGGCCGAGCCGCGTCAGCATCAGCCCGCGCCGCCCAAAAGCCGCCGGACCTCGGCCCTAAGGTCGGCCACATCGAAGGGTTTCGAGATGAACCCGTCGGCCCCCAGCGCCAGCCCCTTGCGCCGTTCCATCTCATTGCCGCGCGCGGTCATCATCAGGATTTTCACCCCGGCCAGCCCCGGGTCCAGCCGCACCGCCTGACAGATCTCATAGCCCGATACCTCGGGCAGCATCACGTCCAACAGCACCAGATCGGGCCTGTCACGGGTGATCGCGGGCAACGCCTCGGCGCCATTCGCCACCCGCGACAGCGTGTACCCCTCGCGCCGCATCAGATGGTCCAGCGCCAGCGCGATGTTATCCTCGTCCTCGACAATCAGGATGCATTTCGCGCCACCCATGGCTCAGCCCACCTCGCAGGCCGCATTTCGGACCGGATCGTCGTCGGGAACCTTCAGCCAGACCGCATCGGCCACGGTGCCGTCGTCGGCAAACGCCGCCCCGTCAACCAGATCGGCGCGGCGCGGCGCGGCGCAATCATACAGCACCGGCACCGCCACCGTGCCCTGCCAGCGCCCGACCAGCAGCACATTGACAATGCGCTGCTGGGGCATCTGCGGATGGGTGCGCACCGCGTCGCGGTCGAACGCGATGAACCGCGCCCGCAGCGGCACCGCATAGCTCCACGGTCGCCACCACGAGGTCTGCCCGGCAGGCTCGATCACCGCCACGTTTTCGGGCAGCGCCGCCACCATCCGCCCGTACCACGAATACTCCGCCCAGATCGCATAGCCGATCATTGCCGCCCCTGCCGCGACCGGCACGATCCACTTCGGAAACGGAATTTTCAGGACCCGCAGCATGAACAGGGCGACACCCGCCGCCGCAAAGGCCGCCACCACAGTCGCCATCAGATCGAACAGCATTCGCGTTCCTCTCTCTTGCCGCGCCGCACCTCAGCCCAGCACACCCAGCCCGTGACCCAGCGCCGATTGCATCGTGCGCACCACCACAAAGGCATCACGCAGGTGGCTGCGCTCGAAATCCGAAAGAACGGCGGGCGCCATGAAATTGTCGGGCCTGGTCCCCGCCTGCACCAGCCGCGCCTGATGCTCCAGCCGGGTCTGCGCGATCAGGTCGTAGGCGTCAATCAGCGAATGACCACCGGATTCCGAGATCACCCGCAGGTCTTCCGCTGCCTTCAGCCGGGCCCGTGTGTTCACCGCCGCAATCCGGCCCTGCAACGCATAGACCCGGCCAAGATCCACCACCGGCACGACACCGTTATGCTTGAGGTCCAGCCGGTCCTTGTGCTCGCCCGAGCGGACCGTCGCAAAGCCGCGCAGCAGGCCCAAAGGCGGCTGATGCTTCAGCGAATTGGCGATCATGTGGGCGACAAAGATCGAGTTCTTCGAGGCGGCGGCCAAGGTCTCGGCCTGCAGCCCGGTGAACAGCGATGCGGTGCCACCGATGGGCCGCAGGTCGAACATCACCGAAGCCAGCATCTGCGCTTCGGTCGACGGCTCGGCGATCCAGCCCGCGAAATAATTGCGCCAGACCCGGGCTGGCTGACGCCAGCGCCGATTGGTGGCCATCATGTCGCCGGGGCAATAGAAATAGCCGCAGGCATCCAGCCCGTCAGACACGATCCGGGCCAGCGCTGCGAAATAACCGTCGTCGGCCTCGCTCGCTTCATCGTCGAGGATCAGGCAGTTGTCCTGATCGGAAACCCCGGTCTGTTCCTGCCGCCCCTGACTGCCGCAGGCGAGCCATAAATAGGGCACCGGCGGCGGCCCAAGTTCGGCCTCGGCCAGGCTCAAAAGGCACCGGGTCACGGCATCGCCGATATCAGTAATCAGCCGCGTGACCACCTCGTGCCGGTTGCCCGCCGCGACCAGCTGCACCAAAAGCTGCGGAATGCGTGCCGTCGCTGCCGCCATCTGATCGACGCTGTCCGCCGTCGCGACATCGCGGATCAACTGGCCCGAGCTGACCGCCTGATAGCGCGTCAGATCGGTCTGCGTCACGATCCCGACCAATCGCCCGGCCTCGACGATCGGCAGATGCCCGATGCCACGCTCCAGCATCACATGCAGCACATCCGAGCCTAGTGCCGTGGGCGGCAGGGCGACCGGATCGGGCGTCATCACATCGGCCACCGGGCGGGCCGGGTCCAGCCCCTCGGCCAGCGCCCGGTTGGTCAGATCGCGGGTCGTGACGATACCGACCAGCAGGCCACCCGCCACCACGCCCAGACTGGAAATCTGCCGGGCGCGCATCAGCCGCGCCGCCTCGACGATGGGGGTGTCGGGGGCGCAGGTCACCGGTTCGCTGGCCATCAGGTCGGTGACCAGCAGCGTCGTCAACCCGGTGGTCTTGCCCTCTGCCGGGCGGCTTCGGTCAAAGAACCGGGCGAACGGCGGATAGGCCGCATTCAGCCGCCGGAACTCGGCCGGCGGCAGGATCAAAAGCGCGCAATCCGACAGCGCCTTGGCCGTCGTCATCGCCCGACCATCGCGGCCCAGACCACGTTCCCCGAACGAGTTGCGCGGGCCCAGGTGCGAGACCTGAACGCCATTGGTATCGGTGATCTCGACCGATCCCGCCTCGATCAGATACAGCCCCAAAAGGTCGTCTCCGACGCGGTAGATCGTCTCACCCGAGGCAGCCTGCCTGCGGCCGAAGGAACTGGCGACACGCGCCAGCTCGTCCTGCGGCAGAGCATCGTAGGGGTGGATGGTTTGCACAAAGCGGACGGTGGCGTCGGGTCTGTCCATCAGGCCTGCCTTTGGGAAAACGGGCGCGCATCGACGATGCGCGCCCAAGAACCCGGCCCGCGCAGTCACGCGGGCCGGAGGTATCGCTCAGTGGGCGGTCGCACCCCCCGCGCCACGCGGCACGCGGATCGATTCGACCAGTTCCTGGATCTCCACCGGCGGCTCTTCGGTCGCATTCGACACCAGATAGGCGACGGCAAAGTTCACCACCGCGCCGACCGACCCGATCGACAACGGCGAGATGCCGAAGATCCAGTTTGCCGCATTGTCCGGCAACTGGTTGGTGCCGGAGATGAAGAACCAGCCCTTGTAGACGAAGATGTAGACCAGCGTGAAGATCAGGCCGGACAACATCCCCGCAACCGCACCCTTGTTGTTGATGCGCTTTGAGAAGATGCCCATCATCAACACCGGGAACAGCGACGCCGCCGCGATCCCGAAGGCCAGGGCCACCGTCTGGGCGGCAAAGCCCGGTGGGTTCAGCCCCAGATAGGTCGCCACCGCAATGGCAACCGCCATCGCGAGACGTGCCGCCAGCAACTCGCCCTTTTCCGAAATCGCCGGATTGATCGCGCCCTTGATCAGGTCGTGACTGATCGCCGACGAGATCGCCAAGAGCAGACCCGCCGCCGTCGACAGCGCGGCGGCCAGACCACCAGCCGCGACAAGTGCGATCACCCAGCCCGGAAGCTGTGCGATCTCGGGGTTGGCCAGAACCAGGATGTCGTTGTTGATGGTCAGTTCCGACCCGCTCCAGCCGCGCTCGGTCGCAGTCGCGGCAAAGCCTTCGTTGGCCTCGTTGTAGTACTGGATCCGGCCATCACCGTTCTTGTCCTCGAACTTCAACAGCCCGGTGACCTCCCAGTTGCGCATCCAGTCCGGTCGGCTTTCGTATTCGACCGCCTGTTCGGCAACACCTTGCGGATAGATCGTGTCGATGATGTTCAGACGCGCCATCGCACCTACAGCCGGAGCGGTGAGGTACAGCAGTGCGATGAACACCAACGCCCAACCCGCCGACCAGCGGGCATCGGACACTTTCGGCACCGTGAAGAAACGCACGATGACATGTGGCAGACCGGCGGTGCCGATCATCAGCGACATGGTGAACAGGAACATGTTCAACGTCGACTGGTGATGCCCGGTGTAGCTGTTGAAGCCAAGATCGGTCACGATCTGGTCAAGCGTGGTCAACAGCGGTTGTGCCGACGATGTATGCTCCGAGAACAGCCCGAACGCCGGGATCGGATTGCCGGTCAGCTGCAGCGAGATAAAGATCGCCGGGATCGTGTAGGCGAAGATCAGCACGACATACTGCGCCACCTGCGTGTAGGTGATGCCCTTCATGCCGCCGAGAACCGCGTAGGCAAAGACCACGCCCGCGCCGATGAAGAGACCGGTCGAACTTTCGACCTCGAGAAAGCGCGAGAACGCCACCCCGACGCCGGTCATCTGGCCAATGACGTAGGTCACCGAGGCGACGATCAGACAGACCACGGCGACCATCCGGGCGCTCTGGCTGTAGAACCTGTCACCGATGAACTCGGGCACGGTATATTTGCCGAACTTGCGCAGATAGGGCGCCAGCAGCAGCGCCAGCAGCACATAGCCGCCAGTCCAGCCCATCAGGAAGGTCGAGTTGTCATAGCCGACAGCGGCAATAAGTCCCGCCATCGAGATGAACGAGGCCGCCGACATCCAGTCGGCGCCAGTCGCCATGCCGTTTATCACCGGATGCACGCCACGACCGGCGGCGTAGAATTCCGAGGTTGAGCCCGCCCGGGCCCACCATGCGATCCCGAAGTAGAGCGCGAAACTCGCGCCGACTACCAGGTAATTGAGAGTTGTTTGATCCATCTGTCCCTCTGTCCCCTATTCGTCCACGCCGTGTTCGGCATCGAGCTTGTTCATGCGCCAGGCATAGAAAAAGATCAGGATCAGAAACACGATGATCGAGCCTTGCTGGGCGAACCAGAAGCCAAGATCGGTGCCACCGATCGCGATGCCCGACAGCATTGGTCTAAGCAGTATTCCAAAGCCGAACGACACGATGAACCAGATCACCAGACTGATCCTGATAAGTCGGATATTTGCCTTCCAGTAGGCATTTGATGATTCACTTTCCGCCATCTGGCGTACTCCCCTTCAGGTTTGTTGCCTTCGCCAAACGGCGCATCCCGCACGGGTTGCGCCGCACTCTCCCTCAAGCCGATGCGCGTTTCACGATGGCGCCTAGGTCTGCGGCGATGGTGGGAATATCTCCCATCGCATCGACGCGGGCCAAAACGCCTCGCCCCTCATAATACGCAATCAGCGGTGCCGTCTGTGCGTGGTAGGCGGTCAAACGCGCCTGCACAGTTTCGGCAGTGTCGTCGGCCCGGCGCGTGAACGCCATGCCGCCGCATTTGTCGCAAACATCGGCCTTGGCCGGTTGCTTGAAATTGTCATGATAGCCTTCACCACAGGACGAACAGGTATAGCGCCCCGCGATCCGGCCGATCATTGCGGCGTCGTCCACTTCCAGGCTGACCGCCGCGTCGATCTTCTGCCGGTTTTCCACCAACAGCCGGTCCAGTGCCTCGGCCTGCGCGCCGGTGCGCGGAAACCCGTCCAGGATGACGCCCTTTTTGACATCCGCATCGCCCAGCCGGTCCTTCAGCACCGCCAGCACGATCTCGTCCGAGACCAGCTCGCCCGCCTCCATCACCGCTTTCGCTTGCTTGCCGGCCGGCGTTCCCGCCTTGACAGCACCGCGCAAAAGATCGCCGGTCGACAGTTGCACCAGCCCGAACGCCTCCTCCAGCAACTTGGCCTGCGTGCCCTTGCCGGCACCCGGCGGGCCCAGAAGGATATAGACTGCAGACCCGGTCATGCTGTCTGACGCGGCGCTCACTTGCGGTTCATCCGGTTCTCGATCAGATCATCGACCACAGAAGGGTCGGCCAGCGTCGAAGTGTCGCCCAGACTGCCGTAATCATTCTCGGCGATCTTGCGCAAAATCCGCCGCATGATTTTGCCCGAGCGCGTCTTCGGCAGCCCCGGCGCCCACTGGATCAGATCGGGCGAGGCGATCGGCCCGATCTCGGTGCGGACCCATTTCACCAGGTCCTTGCGCAGATCTTCCGTGGCCTCGACGCCGTTCATCAAGGTGACATAGGCATAGATGCCCTGGCCCTTGATCTCGTGCGGATACCCCACCACAGCGGCCTCGGCGACATCGGCATGCGCGACCAGCGCGCTTTCCACCTCGGCGGTGCCCATCCGGTGGCCCGAGACGTTGATCACGTCATCGACGCGCCCGGTGATCCAGTAATAGCCATCCTCATCCCGGCGGCAGCCATCGCCGGTGAAGTAATAGCCCTTGTACTGGGCGAAGTAGGCCTCCTGAAAGCGCTCGTGATCGCCCCAAAGCGTGCGCATCTGACCGGGCCAGCTGTCGGCGATGCACAACACGCCCTCGGCCGGATTACCCTCTTGCAACTTGGCTGTTTCGGCATGCAGCACCACCGGCTTGACCCCAAAGAACGGCAGCGTCGCCGACCCCGGCTTGGTCGCCATCGCGCCCGGCAGGGGCGTGATCATGTGGCCGCCGGTTTCGGTCTGCCAGAAGGTATCGACGATCGGACACTTGCCCTTGCCGACGACCCGGTCGTACCAGGTCCAGGCCTCGGGATTGATCGGCTCGCCGACCGATCCCAACAGGCGCAGCGACGACAGATCGTGCTTGGTCACGAACTCTTCGCCCTGCCCAATCAACGCCCGGATCGCGGTTGGTGCTGTGTAGAACTGGTTGACCTTGTGCTTGGCGCAAACCTCCCAGAACCGTCCCGCGTCGGGATAGGTCGGCACGCCTTCAAACATGATCGTGGTGGCCCCGTTCGCCAGCGGCCCATAGATGATATAGCTGTGACCGGTCACCCAGCCGACATCTGCCGTGCACCAAAAAACGTCGCCTTCGTGATAGTCGAAGGTCATTTCATGCGTCATCGCGGCGTAGACCAGATAGCCGCCGCTGGTATGCACGACACCCTTCGGCTGGCCGGTCGAGCCGCTCGTATAAAGGATGAACAGCGGATCCTCCGCCCCCATCTCTTCGGCCTTGCAGTCGATCTTTGCCTTGGCCATCTCGGCCAAAACATCCACGTCTCGTCCGTCGACCCAGGTGGTCTGATCGCCAGTATGCTTGACGACCAGACACTTCACCTTGTCCGAACAGCCCAGAAGGGCGGCATCGGTGTTCGACTTCAGCGCTGTCCGGCGCCCGCCACGCGGGGCCGTATCGGCGGTGATCACCACCTTGGCCGCACTGCCGTTGATCCGGTTCGCAAGCGCGTCGGGCGAAAAACCTGCGAAGACGATGGAATGGATCGCCCCGATCCGCGCCGAAGCCAGCATCGCATAGGCCGCCTCGGGAATCATCGGCAGATAGATCACCACCCGGTCGCCACGGCCCACGCCCTGCGCCTTCAGCACATTCGCCATCCGGCAGACATTCTCGTGAAGTTCGGCGTAGGTGATGTGACGGGCGGGGGTTTTCGGGTCGTCCGGCTCCCAGATGATCGCGGTCTGCTGGCCGCGCTGGGCCAGATGCCGGTCGGTGCAGTTCGCGGCCACGTTCAGCGTGCCGTCCTCGAACCACTTGATCGAGACCTTGCCGTATTCGAACGTCGCGTTCTTTACCTTGGTATAGGGCTTGATCCAGTCGATCCGCTGACCGTGCTCGCGCCAGAACGCATCCGGATCGGCGACCGAAGCCTTGTACATTTCGGCATATTTCCCCGCATCCACATGCGCCTTCTTGGCGAAATCCGCCGGAACCTCACGCGTCATCGCCGCGTCCGAAGTCGCCTGACCCTGTGACGCCATCAGCTGTCCTCCCTGCCGTAAATCCCCATCTGGGCAAAAGATACCACGCTCCGGGCGGTAGCGCACCGTGACCGGTTATCGGCAATTCTCCCCACTGCGACGCCAAGATACCGGATTCGTCAAAGTTTTTCTAACCCATACGAATTCGGGGGTTTTTTTGTAAATTTATTGACTGGCCGTGTTACAATTATGTAAATTATCACATTCCCGTGATTGGTTTCCGTGTGGTAACAGTGCGTTGGCGGCTTCGCCAGGTGCTCGTTTGCAAGGTACGTCTGCAACGTGGCGCCAAGTATAGCGGTTGTCCAGGGTCAGGGTTCGCCGACAAACCCGCGCCGCTCCGCTCGGCATAACCGCGAATCCTCGATCTGCAAAGCCTGCGCCATGGCGGCCACGCGCCGCCGTTCAGCCCGGCGCGCCGATATCTTCCTGCGCCGGGGCGACCGACTTCAAGACCGCAAAGATCGCCATCCCCTCGGCCAGTCCCATCGCCGCAGCCGACCGCCGGGTGATCCGCGCCAGCAGCGTCTCGTCGCCCGCCTTCAGCGCCAAAATCACCCCCGGGCCGTCGCCGTCCCGCACCCGCAAGACCGTCACCGCCAGTATGTTCAGCGCCGAAATCCCCTCGGGCCGGGTCAGCGCCAGAACCACATCGCGCGCCTGCACGCGCAGCCGCACCTGCGCGCCTTCCGCCGCAGCGATCCGTGGCACGATCAGACGCCCGCCGCTGAACGACAACTCGCTCAATCCATCGGTGGCATGCGACACTACCCGCGCGGTCAGCACCGCCCCGGCCTCGCGCAATCCCAACAGCGGCGCCGCCTCGGGATCGCCCATCACCTCGGCCATCGGGCCTATGCGCACCACGCGGCCCGCCGCCAGCACCACCACCGTCGTCGCCAGCCGCGCGACCTCGGCAATCGCATGGCTGACATAAAGAACCGGCAGCCCGGTCTCGGCCACCAACCGCTCGATATAGGGCAGGACCTCGGCCTTGCGCTCGGCGTCCAGCGACGCCAGCGGCTCGTCCATCA
>JBBKVJ010000435.1:0-6349 GCA_037968375.1 Paracoccaceae bacterium
CCTGCAAGGATGCCCGCCTCTTCAAGCCGCCTTAACCGGCGCCAGGTGGCCGGTTGCGACAGGCCGAACCGGCGCCCCAGCGCGCCGGCACTTTGCGTCGCATCCTCGGCCAGTGCGCGCAGCAACTTCCGGTCGATCTGGTCAAGGTCGATCACAGCGGCAGGCCTTCGTCGGACTTCAGCGTGGCGACATGCATCAGTGCCTCGATGTCGGCGATATGCGGCAGGGCCAGGATGCGGGCGCGGTAGATCTCCTGATAATGCCCCATGTCGCGCGCGATGACGTTCAGGCGCACATCAACGCGGCCGAGAAAAGTCTGGATTTCCAGCACCTCGGGCACCGCCCGCGCGGCGTCGATGAACTCGTCGAAGGCGCGCGAGTTGGCCTTGTCGAGGGTGAAGCGCAAACTGACCTCGACCGCCCAGCCCAGCGCCTTCCAGCCGATCACTGCCTCTTCGCCGCGGATCACACCGCTGGCGCGCAACTTGTCCAGCCGCCGCCAGGCAGTGGCTGCGGTCACCCCAGCAAGCTCGGCGAGATCGGCGGGTTTCGCGGTGGGGTCAGCCTGAAAATGGCGCAGCAGGCGCCTGTCGGTGTCGTCGAGCATGAGTTTTTCCGCCAAAGCGTATTTCAAGAATGATTATTTGCAGAAATACCGTTTACAGTCAAATTATGAACCGCTGATCTGCAATCACCCGTTAGATTGCACCGGTATTCATCAACCAAGGGAGCGCCCGACATGCGCGTCTATTACGATCGCGATTGCGATATCAACCTGATCAAGGACAAGAAGGTCGCCATCCTGGGCTATGGCAGCCAGGGTCATGCCCACGCGCTGAACCTGCGCGATTCAGGCGCGAAGAACCTTGTCGTCGCGCTGCGCGAGGGGTCGCCCTCGGCGAAGAAGGCCGAAGGTGAGGGGTTGAAGGTGATGGGCATTGCCGAGGCGGCGAAATGGGCCGACCTGATCATGTTCACCATGCCGGATGAGCTGCAGGCCGAGACCTACAAGAAATACGTCCACGACAACCTGCGCGATGGCGCGGCGATTGCCTTCGCCCACGGCCTGAACGTCCACTTCGGGCTGATCACGCCGAAACCCGGCGTCGATGTCATCATGATGGCGCCGAAAGGCCCCGGCCACACGGTGCGCGGCGAATACGTCAAGGGCGGTGGCGTGCCCTGTCTGGTGGCGGTGCATCAGGATGCGTCGGGCAAGGCGCTGGAACTCGGCCTGTCCTACTGCTCGGCCATCGGTGGCGGGCGCTCGGGTGTCATCGAGACCGATTTCCGCGAGGAATGCGAGACCGATCTCTTTGGCGAACAGGCGGTGCTGTGCGGCGGCTTGGTCGAGCTGATCCGGATGGGGTTCGAGACGCTAGTGGAAGCGGGCTACGAGCCCGAGATGGCTTATTTCGAATGCCTGCACGAGGTGAAATTGATCGTCGATCTGATCTACGAGGGCGGCATCGCCAACATGAACTACTCAATCTCTAACACCGCCGAGTACGGCGAATATGTCTCGGGGCCGCGCATCCTGCCCTATGACGAGACCAAGGCGCGGATGAAGGCGGTGCTGAAGGACATCCAGACCGGCAAGTTCGTGCGCGATTTCATGCAGGAAAATGCGGTCGGCCAGCCGTCGTTCAGGGCCACACGGCGTTTGAACGATGAACACCAGATCGAGAAGGTGGGCGAAAAGCTGCGCGCCATGATGCCGTGGATTTCCAAGGGCAAGATGGTCGACAAAGAGCGGAACTGACGTCGGCCTGCACCGATACATCGCATGAGGGGCACCTGACGGGGTGCCCCTTGGATCTGGAGCCCCAAGATGACACCTACGCCCGGCAACTGGGCCGCAGTTCTGGCCCTGGGCGTGGTCTGGGGCGCGACCTTTCTGGTGGTCGAACTGGCGTTGAGAGGCTACGGCCCGGTAACGGTGGCTGCCGCGCGCACCGGGTTCGGGGCGGCGGCGCTGGCCGCCTTCGTCGCGGTGCGCCGCACGCCGTTACCGCCCGTGGGGCGCGGAACCGGGCTGCTTTGGCTGCATCTTCTGGGCATCGGCATCTTCTCGACGGCGCTGCCGTTCTTCCTTCTGTCCTGGGGGCAGGGCCATGTCACATCAGCCTTCGCGGGCCTGTCGATGGCGGCCGTACCGCTGATGGTGCTGCCGCTGGCGCATGTCTTTGTGCCGGGCGAAGACCTGAACCGGCGCCGCGCGCTTGGCTTTGCACTGGGGTTTCTTGGCACGCTGGTTCTGCTGGGCGGAGGCCTGAGTGCGTTGAACGGCGATACCGGCCAGCTATTGGGTCGTGCCGCCTGCCTTGGCGCTGCGGCGTCCTATGCGGTAGGCTCGATCATCACCCGCCGTTGCCCGCCGATCGCACCGATCGCGCTGGCGGCGATGCAGCTGAATATCGGCGCCGCGATCCTGATCCCGGCGATGCTGCTGGCCGAGGGCCTGCCCGCGATCTCGACCCCGACCGCGATGGGCGCCATCGTGGCGCTTGGCCTGATCCCCACCGCCTTAGCCGTCCTGTTGCGCGTCCATGTGATCCGCACCGCCGGACCCGGTTTCATGTCACTGACCAGCTATCAGGTGCCACTTTGGTCGATGGTCTTCGGCTGGGCGATCCTGTCCGAGCCGCTACCGCTGAGGTTCTTCGCCGCCCTCGCGCTGATCCTCGCGGGCCTTGCGCTCAGCCAGCGGCGGCGGTGACGGCACCGACGATCTCGTCCACCACCTCGGTCATCAACGCCTGATCTTCGCATTCGGCCATGACCCGCACCAAAGGTTCGGTGCCAGACTTGCGGATCAACAGCCGCCCCTTGCCGTTCAGCCGCGCCTCGGCCCCCGCAATAACCGCCGTCACCGAGGCCGCGTTCAACGGCTCGGCCCCCGCCGCGTAGCGGACGTTCTTCAACAGCTGCGGCACGCGCTGGAAACTTTCCACCAGCCCCGACGCCGGCTTGCCGGTCTCGACCATCGCCGCGAGGAACTGCAGCGAGGCGATCAGACCGTCGCCGGTCGTCGCGTAGTCGGTCATCACGATATGGCCCGACTGCTCGCCGCCCAGGTTCCAGCCACCCTTGCGCATCGCCTCGACGACATAGCGGTCGCCCACCGGCGCGCGCTCCAGATGCAGGCCCTTGGCCGTCAGGAATCGCTCCAGCCCCAGATTCGACATCACCGAGGCGACCAGAGTGTCGTCGTTCAGCCGCCCCTCTGCCGCCCAGCGCGCCGCGAACAGCGCCATGATTTGATCGCCATCGGCCACCGCGCCGGTCTCATCGATCAGCATCACCCGGTCGGCGTCGCCATCCAGCGAGATGCCAAGGTCGGCGCCATGCGCGATCACCGCCTCGACGCAGGCGCCTGTGTCGGTGGACCCGCAGCCATCGTTGATATTGTGGCCGTTCGGCGAAACCCCAAGCGGGATCACCTCGGCGCCCAGCTCCCACAACACATCGGGGGCGGCGCGGTAGGCCGCGCCATGCGCGCAATCGATCACCACCTTCAGCCCGGCCAGGCTTTGACCGCGCGGAAACGTGGTTTTCGCATATTCCACATAGCGCCCGCGCCCGTCGTCGATACGCCTGGCGCGGCCAATGTTCTGCGGCTCGGCCAGGGCCACATCCCCGGCCACGATCGCCTCGATCTCTGCCTCGGCGGCATCCGACAGCTTGAACCCGTCGGGGCCGAAGAACTTGATGCCATTATCCTGCGCGGGATTGTGGCTGGCCGAGATCATGATGCCGATATCGGCGCGCATCGAACGGGTCAGATAGCCCACCGCAGGAGTCGGCACCGGGCCAAGCAGCAGCACGTTCATCCCCGTCGAGGTCAGGCCTGCCGTCAGCGCATATTCGATCATGTAGCCCGACAGCCGCGTGTCCTTGCCGATCACCACGCGGTGGCCGTTCGACCCGTCGGTGCGGAAATAGCGGCCCGCCGCAGCGCCAAGCCGAAGCGCCATGTCGGCGGTCATCGGGTGGGTGTTGGCGCGGCCCCGAACTCCGTCGGTGCCAAAAAGATTGCGGCTCATGCGCGATGTCCTTTTATCATCGCCGCTCTTTTAGCACGGGCGCGGGCGGGCGCGAGCCCTGATCGGGCTCAGGCGGACGGTTGCCGGTAGAACAGATGCGCGCCGATCTTGGCGGTGTTGGTGAACCGCCGCGCCCAGGACGGGCGGATGTTGCGGGTGTGGAAATGCGTCGCACCCTCGGTCAGTGCACGTGGCGCGCCGTCGATCATCAGTTTGGCAATCTTTGCAACGCGGGCAAAGGCGGCGGGTTCGTTGATCCGGTCGGCACGGCCATCGCAGGTATAGCTGAACTGGCAGCCCCGGCTGTTGCCCTGATTGACGACACCGCAGACGGTGGCCGGATAGGATCGGCGGTCGCGCCGGTTCAAGATAACCTCGGCCACCGCGAACTGGCCCTTGACGGTCTCGCCGCGGGCTTCGAAATACAGCGCCTCGGCCAGGCATTGCCATTCGGCCCCGCCGCTGGCTTTGGGCTGTGCTGCCAGCCAGGCGGCATCGTAACGCACCGTATCGCGCTTGGTCACGGCAGGCTGCGCGGCCTCGGTGCCACGCGGCGTCGGTGCCAGTCGCGACAGGGCGGCGGCATCGATCTGGCCGATGGCGCGGCGTTCCTGGGTAAAGAGATCGGTCAGTTCGCTTGCAGCGGGGGCGTTCGACTGACTAAGCGTCTCGTCGGCATTCGCGGACCCTGCAACCAGCGCACAGGAGAGCAGGGCCGTAGCCCAGGTTTTCTTCGACAGCATGTAAATTCATCCAAAATCGTTTCCAGCAACCCGAAGCGCGGACCTTCCCAAACCCGACTTCGTTGCCTCGCAGCTAGCTTCGCCGCGTGTTCAAATCCACCCGGGGGGACAATTCCACGGGATTTCGGCGGGAACTCGCCGAAATCCGTTGGCCATGACGCTGGTCAGGACCCTGCCGGATCGCGTCACACGTCGTCCGGCGGTACCGCTATCGGCTTGCGATCGCGCAGCGCCAGATGCGCCGCCGCCAGTCGCGCGACCGGCACCCGGAACGGCGAGCACGACACGTAATCGAACCCGGCGTTGCGACAAAACGCTATGCTGTCGGGGTCGCCGCCATGCTCGCCGCACAACGACAGCATGATGTTCGGTCGGCCCCGGCGCCCGCGCTCGGCGCCGATGGTCAGCAGTTCGCCCACGCCTTCCAGATCCAGCGTGTGGAACGGGTCTTCGGGGAACACCCCCTGGCTGACGTATTCGCCCATGAACTTGCCCGCATCGTCGCGGCTGAGGCCATAGGTCATCTGGGTCAGATCGTTGGTCCCGAACGACAGGAACGCGGAATGTTGCGCGATATCGTCGGCGCGCAGCGCCGCGCGCGGCGTCTCGACCATCACGCCCAACTTGTAGTCGAAGGCGGTGCCCGTCCGGGTGCGCACTTCGGCGGCAACGGCGTCGATCCGGGTCTTGACCAGCTCGACCTCGCGCTTGGCCGACACCAGCGGGATCATGATCTCGGGCACCACAGCGGGGCCGTTCTTCGACGCCTCGATTGTCGCCTCGAAAATCGCGCGGGCCTGCATGTCGTAGATTTCCGGCAAGATAATGCCGATACGCACCCCCCGCATCCCCAGCATCGGGTTGAATTCCGACAAGGCCTCGACCCTGCGGGTGACATCGGACAGCGGCAGATCCAGCGCATCGGCCAATTCGCGCAACCCCTCGCGGCCCGAAGGCAGGAACTCGTGCAACGGCGGGTCCAGAAGGCGGATACAGACCGGCTGACCGTTCATGATCTCGAAAAGTGCTGTGAAATCGGCGCGCTGCATCGGCAACAGCTGTTCCAAAGCGGCGCGCCGGTCGTCCGCGGTGCGCGCAAAGATCATCTCGCGCATCACCGTCAGCCGGTCGTCCTCAAAAAACATGTGCTCGGTCCGGCAAAGGCCGATGCCCTCGGCCATGAAGGTCCGCGCCATCTGCGCGTCCGCCGGGGTGTCGGCATTGGCGCGAATGCCGATGTCGCGCGCCGCATCGGCCCAGCCCAGAAGCGCGTGGAACGCATCGTCAAGTGCCGGTTCCAGGGTTTTGACGGCGCCGGCCAAAGCCTCGCCCGCCGTGCCGTCGATGGTGATCGTGTCGCCTTCGCTGAATGTGCGGCCATCGGTGGCCTTCAGGATCTTCGCGCGGCTGTCGATGACGATGCCCGAAGCGCCGACGACGCAGGGCAGGCCCAGACCCCGCGCGATCACGGCGGCATGGCTGGTCACCCCGCCACGTTCCGTCAGCACGCCCGCCGCCGCATGCATGCCGCGGATATCGCCGGGCGAGGTTTCGCGGCGC
>JBBKVJ010000436.1:0-5793 GCA_037968375.1 Paracoccaceae bacterium
TTGGCTTTCTTCACCTTGCTCTCGGGCTCGTCCTTCGGGCCGGTGCCCGCAGCCCAGGTGGCTGTGGCCGCCGACACGCCGGATTTCTCGGCGCCCTTGGCCAGGATATCGGTGACCCGCAGCAGCGTCAGATACTGGCGGTGGCCCTTGGTGCGCTGCGAGCCGTGCTTGCGGCGACGCTTGACGAAATGGATCACCTTTTCGCCGCGAATCTGGTCGATCACCTCGGCCTGCACGGCGGCATCGGCCACCTGGGCTGCGGGCACCGGCCCGAAGGACGAGCCCGAGAGCAAGGTGAAGAAAGCCAAGGCCGAGACCCGGGCAAAGGCCGCCTCGGCCCCGAAAGCTGACGCAAAAGCTGCGCCGAAGGCGAAAGCCGCCGATAAGCCCGCCGCCAAGGCAGCCACCAAGGCCCCGGCGAAGGCTGCTGCCAAACCGGCAGCCAAGGCAGCCGCCAAGCCGGCAGCGAAACCGGCAGCGAAACCGAAGGCCAAAGCGGCCAAGAAGACGAAGGAGTAAGACCCCATGGCACATAAAAAAGCAGGCGGTTCCTCCCGCAACGGCCGCGACAGCGCCGGGCGTCGTCTGGGCGTCAAGCTGTTCGGTGGTCAGTCCGCGATCCCGGGCAACATCATTATCCGCCAGCGCGGCACCAAGTGGTGGCCGGGCAACGGTGTGGGCATGGGCCGCGACCACACCATCTTTGCGGTCGTCGATGGCCATGTCACGTTCCACAAGGGAATGAAGGGCCGCACCTTTGTATCGGTGCTTCCGGCTCAGAACGCCGCCGAATAAACCGAAGCCTGAAGCCATCATTTCAGGGGATCGGCGAAAATCGCCGGTCCCCTTTCTCGTTGGTCATTAAGAGTTTGCGCGCTTTTTCGCCGGGGGCCAGATTCCGGCCTTAGTCTCGCCCGGGTTGCGCATCAGGCTTCGCGCAACCATCTCTTCATGACAGAGCGCGGCATAGCCGGGCGCCTCTCGAAGATGACGGGCGCCAGTAGATATCGGGTCGGGGAGGGCCAGATGAAACACGGAACGATAGCCACGGCATTGCCGATGATCCCGGCCGACCGCTTTGTGCTACGCCCGTTGCGGGTGTCCGACGCCGGTCCGATCCAGATGTTCGCCTCGGACCACCGTGTCGCCGCGATGACCACGACGATCCCGCATCCCTATCCGCCGGGGGCTGCGTTTGCCTATGTCGAACGCGCGCTGGCCAGTGCCGATCTCCATGCCGACTGGGCGCTTGATGCCTCAGCACATGGCTCGTCGGAATTCCTCGGGCTGGTGTCGCTGACAAAACTTGACCGGGATCAGGCGGAAATCGGGTTCTGGGTGGCCCCCGCGCTCTGGAACGCGGGCTTTGCGTCCGAGGCTGTCACGGCGCTGGTCGCGGCCAACCCGCTGCGCTCGTCGGCGCTGTTTGCGACCGCCTTTCAGGACAATCCAGGCTCGGCCCGGGTGCTGACCAATGCCGGTTTCGAATATGTCGGCGATGCCGAGGCCTATGCGGTGGCGCGCGGCGCGATGGTGCCGACCTGGACCTATATCCGCAAACTGCGCTAACGGCCTTCATTGCCGCATCAGATGGCGGCGCGGCTTGAGCCTGCGCGGTTTTGGCTTTATCGCACTCTGAGCAGAAATCCGAGGCCATGCACAGGCGCAGGTCCCGACCGCGAGGATGCGGATCATGAAGTTTCTCGACCTCACACGGGTCACTATCCGCTCGGGCAGCGGCGGCGGCGGGGCGACAAGCTTTCGCCGTGAGAAATACATCGAGTTCGGCGGCCCGGACGGTGGCGATGGCGGCACCGGCGGCGATGTCTGGGTCGAGGCGGTGGACGGGCTGAACACGCTGATCGACTTTCGCTATCAGCAGCATTTCTTTGCGCAGAACGGCCAGCACGGCATGGGCAAGCAGCGCACTGGCAGGGACGGCACGGATATGGTGCTGAAAGTGCCGGTGGGCACCGAGATTCTTGAAGAGGACGAGGATACCGTCATCGCCGACCTGACCCGGGTCGGCCAGCGGGTTCTGTTGGCCAAGGGCGGCAATGGCGGCTGGGGCAACCTGCGCTTCAAAAGCTCGACCAATCAGGCGCCGCGCCGGGCCAATCCGGGGCAGGAGGGGGTCGAGCGGGTGTTGTGGCTGCGGCTGAAGCTGATCGCCGATGCCGGACTTCTGGGTCTGCCCAATGCCGGGAAATCGACGTTTCTCGCCGCCACATCGAACGCCCGCCCGAAGATCGCGGATTATCCGTTCACCACTTTGGTGCCGAACCTCGGCGTAGTCGGCATCGACGGGCGCGAGATCGTGATGGCCGATATTCCGGGCCTGATCGAGGGCGCGTCCGAGGGCAGGGGGCTTGGCGATACCTTCCTTGGCCATGTCGAACGCTCGGCGGTTCTGCTGCATCTGGTCGATGGCACATCCTCGACCATCGCCAAGGATTACCGGACGATCCGGGCCGAGTTGGCAGCCTATAGCCCGGCATTGGCCACCAAGCCCTCGGTCGTCGCGCTGAACAAGATCGACGCGCTGGACGCAAAGACCCGCGCGGCGCGGAAACGCGCGCTGGACAAGGCGGCGGGTCACGAGGTGATGATGTGCTCGGGCGTCAGCCGCGAGGGCGTTGACGAGGTGCTGCGCGCACTTTGGCGTGAGATCGCCAAGGCCCGCCGCGCGGCGATGCCGAAAGAGGAGACGGGGCCGTGGCAACCCTGACCCGCGCCGCAGACAATCTTGCCGGCCGCCCCGATGTGCGCGCCGCAAAGCGGCTGGTGATCAAGATCGGCTCGGCGTTGCTGGTCGATCCGGCCAGTGGCGCGCTGAATGCGGCCTGGCTGAAAGGGCTGGCGGCGGATGTGGCCGAGGCCAAGGCGCGCGGCACCGATGTGATCCTGGTCTCGTCGGGGTCCATCGCACTTGGGCGTCGGGCGCTGGGCCTGCCACAGGGCGCGCTGGCGCTGGAGCAAAGTCAGGCGGCGGCGTCGGTCGGCCAGATCCGACTGGCGCGCGCTTATGAGGAGGTGTTGCAGCCGCACGGGATCACCACCGGGCAAGTGCTGCTGACACTGGACGACACCACCGACCGGCGCCGGTATCTGAACTCGCGGGCCACGTTCTCGACGCTGATCGGGCTGGGCGTGGTGCCGATCGTGAACGAGAACGACACGGTGGCGACCGATGAAATCCGGTTCGGCGACAACGACCGGCTGGCCGCACAGGTGGCGGTGACGGTGGGCGCCGATCAGCTGGTGCTGTTGTCGGATGTCGATGGGTTCTACACCGCCAATCCCAAGACCGACCCGGGCGCGCGGCGGATCGATGTGGTGGCGGCGATCACGCCCGAGATCGAGGCGATGGCGGGCGATGCGGTCTCGGGTCTCTCGAAGGGCGGCATGAAGACCAAGCTTCTGGCCGCCAAGGTGGCCGTCCACGCCGGTTGCGCGATGGCGATCATGGAAGGCTCGGTGACGCGGCCGATCTCGGCACTGGCATCGGGTGCGGCGGCCAGCTGGTTCCTGCCCGAGGGCGATCCGCAGGCGGCGCGCAAGCGCTGGATCGCGGCGATGAAGACCAAGGGCGAGATCGCGGTCGATGCAGGTGCTGCGGCGGCCCTGGCACAGGGCAAGTCGCTGTTGCCGGCCGGGGTGACCAAGGTCTCGGGCCGGTTCGGACGCGGCGATCCGGTGGCGATTGTCGGCGCGGCGGGCGAGGTTCTGGGCAAGGGGCTGACGCGCTATACGGCTGAGGAGGCGCGGGCGATCGCGGGCCGCCGGTCAGGTGACATCGAGGCGATTTTGGGCTATGCCGGGCGGGCCGCGCTGATCCACCGCGACGACATGGTTGTGTGATCGCCTGGTGGCGATGTGCGCCTCCGGCGGACATATTTGAGCCAAACTGAAATTGGGTGCTTCGATGAAAGACATGGACAACATCCCCGCCCTGATGGCCGATATCGGTCGGCGCGCGCGGGCGGTGGCGGCGGAACTGGCCTGTGCCAGCGCCGAGCGCAAGCACGCCGCCCTGATCGGCGCGGCCGAGGCGGTCTGGGCGCGGCGGGCCGAGATCCTGGCGGCCAATGCCGAGGATATGGACTATGGCCGGGGCAAGGGCCTTGCACCTGCGATGCTGGACCGGCTGATGCTGGACGAGGCGCGGCTGCGCGGCATTGTCGATGGCTTGCGCGCGGTGGCCGAGCAGCGCGATCCGGTGGGCGAGGTGATCGCCGAGTGGGACATGGCCTCGGGCCTGCATATCCGGCGGGTGCGCACACCTTTGGGCGTGGTCGGCGTGATCTATGAGAGCCGTCCGAACGTGACGGCGGACGCGGGCGCGCTGTGCCTCAAGGCCGGCAATGCGGTGATCCTGCGCGGCGGATCGGAAAGCTTTCACTCCTCGCGGGCGATCCACGGCTGTCTGGTGGCGGGTCTGCGCTCGGCCAAGATGCCGCAGGATGCGATCCAGCTGGTGCCCACGCGCGACCGCGAGGCAGTGGCCGAAATGCTGCGGATGGTCGCGTATATCGACGTGATCGTGCCACGCGGTGGCAAGGGTCTGGTCGGGCTGGTGCAGCGCGAGGCGCGGGTGCCGGTCTTCGCGCATCTGGAGGGCATCTGCCACATCTATGTCGATGGCGATGCGGACCCGGAAAAGGCGCGCGCGGTGGTGGTGAACGCCAAGACCCGGCGCACCGGAATTTGTGGGGCGGCGGAATGTCTGCTGATCGACCGCCGGATCGCGGGCTCGCTGGGGCGGCAGATCGTCGACGATCTGATCGCGGCCGGGGTCGAGGTGCGCGCTGAGGGGATCGGCGGGTCGAAACCCGCCGTGCCAGAGGATTTCGGGCGCGAGTTTCTGGACATGATCATCGCGGCCAAGGTGGTCGATGGCGTCGATGCGGCGATTGCCCATATCCAGGCGTATGGTTCGAACCACACCGAAGCGATCCTGACCGAGAACGATGCGGTGGCGGACCGGTTCTTTCAGCGGCTCGACAGTGCGATCCTGATGCGCAACGCCTCGACCCAGTTCGCCGATGGGGCTGAGTTCGGGATGGGTGCCGAGATCGGCATCGCCACTGGCAAGATGCATGCCCGGGGACCGGTCGGTGCCGAGCAGCTGACAAGCTTCAAATACCTCGTAACAGGCGACGGCACGGTGCGGTCCTGACCCGGCCCGAAAGTAATCTAGAAAGTGATCGCGATCCGCGCCGTGCCAAGTTCGGAGGCGATCTGCCGTCCGAGCCCCGCCGCCGCGCGTGGTGCCAGCGCGAACTGAACATCGGCGGGCCGCAATGTGGCCGGCAGCGGCCCGCCGCCCAGAAGCGCCCAGAGGCCTGCATCCGCCTTGACCCGATCGCTGGCCTCGGCCTCGATCCGCCAGCGCTCGCCGGTGACAGCGACATGCACCGCGCCGCCGCGCGGCAGCGCCGCCTCGACGCATTGCAGCAGCAAGAACGCGATTTTCACCTCGACCCGCGACATCTCGGTCGCGACACCCCAATCGACCGCCAGCAGTCCGCCGCCAAACGTGTCGGCGACGATCAGCGCGGTTTCGGTCCGGCCCAGCACGGTGTCCGTGCCCGCCACGCCGAACGCGACCCGGAAAAAGCGCAGCCGGGCCGAGGCATGCGCCACGCTTTCGCTGACCAGCTGCATCTCGGGCCCGCCGGGGTCGGCGCCGCCCATCGCGATCAGCTCGATCCCGTTGGAAATGGCCCCGACCGGGTTGACCATGTCGTGGCAGATCCGGCTGCCGATCAGGGCTGCCAGCGCATCGGCCTC
>JBBKVJ010000437.1:0-4167 GCA_037968375.1 Paracoccaceae bacterium
CCGCTTCAACCTCGGCGCCGACGCTGACTGCGGGTTCGCTGGGTGCCGCGACCAAGGGTTCGGTGATCGAGTTCGACAGCCAGTCGATGGCCGAAAGCGGTGCATCGGTTTGTGCCGCACCGTAATGTGCGACCGTCAGCATGCCCAGAAACGCCGCCAAGCCGACAGCAATTCTGGCGCTAGTTGATCTCGAGAGTGACAGGTTCACGGGTCTCACGCGGTTCCGGCGCATAGTCGCCGAGATAGGCATAGCCCGTCAACGCGATGAAAGCGATCACGATCAGCATCAGCAAGACTTTGAAAAGCCGCCCCATTTCCTGTCCCCGCTTGCCTACCCCAAGGCCACGTTTGCCCGGCCTTGGGGAGATTGTATATGGCATTCCCGGCAAGATCACGCCATTCAGAGCGCCGGGTAGAAATTCGGCGGGATGATGCCAGAGTGGAGTGGCGCCTGATCAAGACGGTGGTGATGGTGGGCATGCCGGGTTCGGGCAAGACGGCGGTCGGGACCGCTCTGGCCCGGCGCCTGGGCGTGCCGTTCCGCGATTCCGACGACGAGATTGTAAAGGCCGCGAATATGTCGATTGCCGAGATTTTCGCCCGCGACGGCGAGCCGTTCTTTCGCGAGAAGGAGGCGCAGGTGATTGCCCGCCTTCTGGCCGGTCGGCCCGGCGTGCTGTCGACCGGCGGCGGGGCGTTCCTGCAAGGCACCAACCGGGCGACGATTGCGGCACGCGGCGTGTCGCTGTGGCTTGATGCAGATCTCGATCTTTTGTGGCTGCGGGTGCGGCACAAGGCAAGCAGGCCGCTGCTGCGCACGCCCGATCCGAAGGCGACGCTGGCGGCGCTATATGTGGCACGCGTGCCGCAATATCGCGACGCGGATATCGCCGTGAAGGCGATCCCGGGCGCCTCGATCGAAGAGATGACCGGGCAGGTGGTGGCAGCACTGGAGGCGCATTCGGGCGTGATGGAGCGGGTGGCATGAGCGACGTGGTGAAGGTCGAACTGGGCGCGCGCAGCTATGAGGTGCGAATCGGCACCGGGCTTTTGCGCCGTGCGGGCGCCGAGATCGCGCCACTTTTGCGCAGGCCCCGGGTGGCGGTGATCACCGACGAGACGGTGTCCGGTCTGCATCTTGAGGCGCTTGGGGTGGCGCTGGCCGCCGAGAGTATCGCGATGGCCTCGCTGGCGCTGCCTGCGGGCGAGGCGACGAAAAGCTGGGATCATCTGCAGCGCGTGGTCGAATGGCTGCTGGCCGAAAAGGTCGAGCGGCGCGATGTCGTGGTGGCGCTGGGCGGCGGGGTGATCGGCGATCTGGCGGGCTTTGCGGCAGCGGTTCTGCGCCGTGGGGTGCGGTTCGTACAGCTGCCGACCTCGCTTTTGGCGCAGGTCGACAGTTCGGTCGGCGGCAAGACCGGGATCAATTCGGCGCATGGCAAGAACCTGATCGGCGCGTTTCATCAACCCTCGCTGGTGCTGGCCGATATCGACGTGCTGGCGACCTTGCCCACCCGCGACTTTCTGGCGGGCTACGGCGAGGTGGTGAAATACGGCCTGCTGGGCGATGCGGCGTTCTTTGCCTGGCTCGAGATGAACGGCCCGGCGCTGGCGGCGGGAGATCTGGGGATGCGGGCCGAAGCGGTGCGCCGGTCGGTGGCGATGAAGGCCGGGGTCGTGGCGCGGGACGAGACCGAGATGGGCGAGCGTGCGCTATTGAATCTGGGCCATACCTTCGCCCACGCCCTGGAGGCGGCGACGGGCTATTCGGAGCGGCTGTTGCACGGCGAGGCAGTGGCGGTGGGATGTCAACTGGCCTTCGATCTGTCCGCACGGCTGGGGCTATGCAGTCAGGAGGCGCCAAGCCGGGTTGCGGCGCATCTGGACGCGATGGGGATGGTGCGGCGGCTGGCCGATATTCCGGGTGACCTGCCGGGGCCGGAGGCGTTGCTGGGGCTGATGGGGCAGGACAAGAAGGTCGTCGATGGGCAACTGAGGTTCGTTCTGGCGCGCGGTATCGGCGAGACGTTTGTCGCGGAGGATGTGCCGGGCGAGGCGGTTCTCGATGTTTTGCGCGAGGCGTAAACAGGTGTCGTATGCTCCCCTTGCCCGGCGCGGGAGGGGGCTGTCTGCCCCCCGCTCGCGTGCCGCGAGCCCCCGACCATACTTGTGCCAAAATGAAAGTGTGGGCCTCAGGCGATGTCGTAGCCCAGTTCGGCCAGGCGGCGGGTTTGACGGGCGGTGATCGCATCGACCTCGGCGGCGGCTGCTGCGCTCAGACCGGCGCCGGGGCGGCGGAGTGTGGTGTGAGCGATGGCGCCGCGTTTGGCCAAAATGTGTTTTCTGACGGCGAGGCCCGCGCCGGGTTGGCTTTCGTAGCGGACGAGCGGCAGGTAGGCGGCAAAAACCTCGTGCAACCGCTCGGTCTCGCCTGCGTGGAAAAGGCGAACGACCTCGGCCATCATTTCGGGGTAGGCGAAGCCGGTCATTGCGCCATCCGCACCGCGCTGCATCTCTTCGGGCAGGAACTGACCACCATTGCCGCACAGGATCGAGATCCGTCGGGCGCCGTTGTCCGAGGCGCGGCGCAGCGCGGCGATTTTTTCCAGACCCGGCCAGTCTTCGTGTTTCAGCATCACGCAGGTCGGGTTGTCGGCGACGATCTTGAGGATCACCGAGGTTGGAATCTGCACGCCGGTGACCAGCGGAAAGTCCTGCAAGACCCAGGGGATATCGCCAAGGGTTTCGGCAACGCCCGCAAAGTAGCCCGCGATCTGATCGTCCGAGCGCAAGCCGCCGGTGGGGGCGACCATGACGCCTGCTGCTCCTGCCGCCATCGCATCCTTTGCCAGTCCCGCCATCGCGGCAAAGCCGGGCGCCGAGACGCCCACGATGATCGGCAGGTCGGTGCGGGCCAGCACGCGTTTGACCACCGTCAGGCTTTCGGCGTGGGAGAGTTTTGGTGCCTCGCCCATGATGCCGAGGAGGGTCAGTCCACTGGCGCCGCGTTCAGCGTAAAAGTCGGTCATCCGGTCGGTGCTGTCTAGATCCAGCGTGCCATCGGGCAGAAATGGCGTCACGGCAATGGTGAAGACACCTGAGGCTTTTTCAGTGAGATTCATGGCGGACCTTATGGCTCTGTTGCAGGAGGATATGCGAAATCGCGAGGGCGGCGCCGGCCTGACAGGGCTCGACGACGGGGATTTTCAGGCGGGCTTGCAAGGGCGCGCGGAGGCAGGCCATACCGGCGCAGCCGAGGATCAGCACCTCGGCGCCGTGCTGGTCGCGCAACTGGGTGCCGACGTCCTCCATCCGCGCCAGCGTGCGGTCCGCATCGGCAAGGTCGGCGACGCCGAGGTTCAGCGCCAGATCGGCGGCGAGGCGGGGCAGGACGCCCATCGCGCCGAACGCGCGCAGGTGGCGCGGGATTGAAGCGGGCAGGATCGAGATCACGCCGAAGCGCTGGCCCAGCGACAGCGCGTGCAGCACTGCAGCCTCCTGGATGCCGGTGACCGGCAGGGCGGTTTGATGACGCAGCGCATGCAGGCCGGGATCGCCGAAGCAGGCGATGACGAAACCTGCGGCGTCTGGCTCGAGGCGTTTGGCGAGATTCAGCAGCGGCGCCACGACGCGGTCGGCATCGGCCTGATTTTCGATGCCGGGCGGGCCTTCGGGCAGGCTATGGCAGGTGATCAAGATACCTGCGGCGGCAAGTGGGCGGACCGCCTCGGCGATGCCAGCGGTGACGGTTTGAGACGAATTCGGGTTCAGGATGTGGAGGGTCTTCATCTGATCATGCGCCTTGTCTCGTCGCGGATTGCACTTCGATCTGATAGCCTTCGGGGTCGTCAAAGACAAAGGCGCGGATGCCGAGTGTGTCGTTCTCATAAAGTGTCGACAGGCCAGGCAGGGCCCGTGCGCTGGCATAGGCGAACCAGGCATCGACGTCGGGGACGCGCAGGCAAAGCTGCACCGGCTTGTCGGCAGCGGCGCTGTGCATGCCGCGTGTCTCATCCACCAGCCCGACATGGGCGCCATCCGCGATACGGTAAATTTTCGACCAGCCCTGGTCGATGGCAAGGGTAAGGCCGATGACATCCTCGTAGAACCGGCAGGCGGTGGGCAGGTCGCGATAATAGAGAAATGTGATGGCCAGCGTGGCACCTG
>JBBKVJ010000438.1:0-11822 GCA_037968375.1 Paracoccaceae bacterium
CCGCTGGTCGCCGGGCGCGCGGCATAGGCCGAGCCGCCTGTCGGCGAACCCGACACCGGACGCGGCGCGGGCAAAGCTTCGGCGCGGGGCGTCGGGCGATCCGAGGCACGGGCAAAGCGTGCAAGTGCAAAGCCGGCCAGTGCCGCACCGGCGATGAAGGCGCCGGGATTGCGGCGTGCAAATCCTTCGGCGTCCGAAATCAGCGACCCGACAGAGCGGCCACGCAGCCCTTCCGACAGGTCGGACACACCGCCCGCGATGGCATCCAGAAGTCGGCCTTGCAACCCGCTGTCAGGCTCGGCGGCAGCACTGCGCAGCGAGTTGGCCAGACGCGAGCCTTCTTCGGCGACCGAATCCTTGGCCTCTTCAGCGCGGGCCTTGGCTTCGTCGCGTACCGCAGACGCCGTGCGCGAGGCAACATCAGTGGCCTTGTCGCGGGCGTCGGACAGTGCCTCGCGGCCCTTTTCACGCATCGTCTCAGCGCTCGAAGAGCTCGTCGCGGGGGATTTATTCTGGGTATTGTCGGTCATGGCATTTCTCCTTTGAGGGTCTCAGGCAGTGGTCATTTTGTCATGGGTTAGCGCGTCGATTTCGGCCTTCATCGCCGCGATCTGACGGCTCTGCGGGTCCGGAATCCGGCGCTCCAGCACCTTGTCGAAGGCGGCTGCAAGCTGCCGCTCGCCGTTGGTGATTCGCGCGGCCATGGCGTTGCCCCGGCCCGATACGAAGGCCGGAAGGGTGGCCTCGGACGGATCAGCCACAAACGTTCCGTTCATCTGCGGGACGCGTTCAAGGCTGACCAGCATGGTCGCAAGATCGGTCGCATGACGTTTGTGCAGGGCGACGCAGGTTTCTGCGACGGATCGCAACTGCGGTTCCGACCACTCTGCGAACGCCTTGCAGCGGGCCAAGGCATCGACGCTAAGCGCATGCGCGTCGGCCAGCGCATCAAGCGCGTGAGCGGAAGGATGTGCGATGGTCGTTGTCATGGTCGCGGCCTTTCTGGTGTTCATGGCAGGGAAACGCCTGACCTTGCGGCCTAGTTCCAGCATCAAAGACAGTTGTCTTGGGAATAAACCGGCGCAGGCGAACCCGGGTGGTCACGCGGTGGCAGCCGGGCTGGCCTTGCCCGTGCTTTGCAGTTGCGGGTCCAACTCGGCGTTCAGCACACCGCCCAGAAGCACGACATAGGCCGACAGGTAGAACCACATCAACAGCGCAACCGCTGCGCCGATCGAGCCATAAACCTCGTTGTAGCTGGCGAAATTCGACAAATAGATCGAGAACGCCAAAGACACGATCAGCCAGAGACTGGCGGCGACAACTGCGCCGGGCGTCACCCAGCCGGGCCGCGCGCCGCGCTTGTTCGGCCCGTAACGATAGATCAGGCCAAGGGCCAGGATGATGACGACGAAGGTCACGATCCAGCGCGCGACCTCGGTCACCGTCGCTGCAGCGGGTCCGATCGGCAGCAGCGCAATGGCAAGGGGGGCGATGACGACGGCGGCAATCGCGAAGACTCCGACCCCGCACAGAACGATGGTCAGCCCGATTGCCGACGCGATACGGCGCAGGAACCCCGACCGATGATCGGTGCCGTAAACCGCATTCAGGCCCCGGATCAGCGCCGCCACACCGGCCCGCGCCGACCAGAACGCCAGCCCCAGCGACAGCAATGTCGCCCATTCCAGCGTGCCTTGCCTGCCCGCCTCGGTCACCCCCTTGATCTGGTCGGAAATGATCGTGAACACCTCGGGCGGCATCACGTCGCGCGCGACATCCAACAGCGCGCCGATGCTGGCCGGATCGGCGATGAAGCTCCAGATCATCACCACCGTAGCAAGGGCAGGAAACACCGCCAGCATACCGAAAAAGCCGATCCCCGCAGCGATCAGACTGAGGTTCAGCTGATCCATCCGGTTCCAGGACCGCAAGAGGGCGGGGACGATCTTTCGCCAGATTTGCTGCATCCGACCGGCGCTAGCCCTGGCGATCTTCAAAAAGGCTCTGGTGCCCGGTTTTCGCTACCGGCTCGGTGCCGCGGACCTTGCGTGTTTGAGGCTTGCCTTGCGAACGGTTGATGTCAAGAAGGCCCAGAATGCAGACGGCAATCAACGTGAAGAACGACATCAGGGGAACGAGGATGCTGGTGTCCATGTTAGCTGTTTTCCTGCAAGCGGTTATGGGATCGAACTTCACACCCAACGTGGAAACGGCAGTTGGGTTCCGCCTCGGCAGGCAGCGGCACTCGCAGGTTTGCCAGCCGCGCAAAAGAATTTTCGCCCTGATGGAACCAGATCGCGCGGCGCGCGTTTCTCAGACAGTCCGACGCAGTTCCTCTATCCCCGCGTCGGTCTGCCTGTAGCTCACTTACTGCCTGTAGTGACCTGCCACTTGCCGAAGAGCGCGTCCCCGCTCTTCGGCATTTTCCTGTCCGACGCACCACTGTCCTTCGCTACAGACCCGGCCCGGCTGGAGATGACGCTTGCCCAGGGAACCCGACGCCGCATCCCGGCGTTTCGGCACCAGAAACCATCAACATTGCCCCCGGTCACACTGTTCGTTGAGGTCATGAGAATGCAGGTATCGTCGCGCATCACACCCGCTACATGGATCGTTGTCGCCGAACCGGGAAAGGTTCAGTTTCTGTGCAATACCGGATCGGGTGGCGAACCCAGTTTTAGGGCCTTTCCGGGCGACCGCCGCCAGCCCGGGGCGGGCATGTCCACGCATCCGCCTGCGCGCAAAGACTTTGAACAGGATCGCTGTGACTTCGCCAAATCGCTGGCCCGCGAGCTGGATCGCGGTCATCGGGATGGTGCCTATGATCGCCTGATCCTTGTCGCAGAACCCGCCACCCTGTCGGAAGTCATGGACGCAATGCAGCCCGACGCGGCGAACACGGTGGTGGCCAAGGTGCCGAAATGGCGCGGCTCCAATGGGATCACCGGCAGCGGCCACGGCAATGTCGCCTGACGCCGGTCTGGTCTACTATCCCGACAGCAGGCCCGGCGTGCGGCGCGAAAGGCGCGGTCGCGGGTTCAGCTACATCGCCCCGGATGGCACCCGCATTGATCGCGGCGCCGAGCGCAAGCGGCTGGAAGCGCTTGCCGTGCCGCCGGCCTATGACGATGTCTGGATATGCCCGCTGCCGCACGGCCATCTTCTGGCCACCGGTATCGATGCGCGCAGCCGCAAGCAATATCGCTATCACCCAAAATGGTCCTCGGCACGGTCCGAGACGAAATTCGCCGGTCTCGTCGATTTCGGTCACGCCCTGCCCGCAATCCGGCGCCGCGTCGAGCGGGACCTGCAGTCTGAACCCGGCGACCAGAAATTCGCGCTTGCGGCGGCAGTATCGCTGATTGACCGGCTGGCATTGAGGGTCGGCAACGAGGATTACACGCGCGAGAACGGCAGCTATGGGGCGGTGACGCTCAGGCGTTCGCATCTGCGGCTCAAGGACAACGATATCCACCTCGCCTATATTGCCAAGGGCGGCAAGAAGGTGCGGCGGCGGTTGAGCGACCGCAAGTTGATGCGGCTTCTGGAAAAGGTGCGCGATCTGCCCGGTGCTGAACTTTTGACCTGGGTCGATGCCGACGGCGATGTGCACAGTCTGCGTTCTGGCGCGCTGAACAGGTATCTGGCCGATGCCGGAACCGGCGATGGTTTCACCGCCAAGACATTCCGCACCTGGGCGGGAACTCTGGCGGCGTTCGAGTTGGCCGAGGCGGGCCGCGCCACGACGATTCAGGCGATGTGCGAGGCGGCGGCGGACCGGCTGAGCAATACACCCGCCATCGCGCGGACCAGTTATATCCATCCCGGCGTGATCGCCCTTGCGGGATCGGACATCGACCTGCCGGAGGCGCAGAAGCTGAACGGCCTCGCAGCGGCGGAACGGCGTCTTCTGGCGTATCTTGAAACACTGGCGCCGGGCGGAACGTAACAGTTTTTCGGGCGTTGACGCAGCAGGTTGGCTAGACACGACATCGGGAGCAGACGGATATGAAACACAGTCTCGCAGCCGGATTTCTGTTGGCCACTGCATTTGCCGTATCACCAGCATTTGCCGGCTGCACCATCGCGATTGCCGGTACGCGCTGCGTGATCATCCCCGCCGAGGATCGTGTCGCGATCACCCCCGGCATGACCCTGCCCGATGAAGGCAGGATCGTTCTCAATCCGGACTACTACGGCTTGCCCGCGGTCGACGGTTTCTGGCGCTACTACTCCATCGGGCGCGAGATCTACCGGGTGCGCCCCGACACCCTGGAAATCCTGGAACGGGTGAACGGCGGCAACCGTCAGCTTTTCTAGAGCGCTGACGTCATGGTGGCCTACATCAGCGGCCTCTGATAGGTCTTTTCAAGGTCGGTCAGTGCGACCGTCGCCAGAGCTTGCCGGTCATTGATCGACAGCGTGCCATCCGACCAGGTTGCAAGTCGTCTTTGGCGCAGGTTGGACAGCACCTTGTTGGTGTGCACCAGAGACAGGCCCAGCAAATCTGCGATGTCGTGCTGCCGGTAAGGCAACGGCACAGTCTTGCCGGTGCCCAGTCCGACGGCGCGCAGCCGCTCGAAAATCCGCAGCAAGGCCCAGGCGATCCGCTGTGTCGCATCGCGCTGACCAATCGACGCAATGGTTTCGCCCAGAAAATGCTCTTCGACCGCGGCAATCCAGGTCAGATCGTAGGCCCGTTCGGGGTGATTGCGGAACAGATCCCAAAGGTCGCTGCGCCGGAACACGCACAGCACCATCGACGTGGTCGCGGCAACCGAATGCTGCATTGCGCCCATCAGCCCGGCCTGCAATCCGGTGAAATCGCCGGGCAGCAGAAAGTTGATCACCTGGCGGCGGCCGTTTTCCAGGGTCTTGAAGCGGGTGCCCATGCCGCTCAACACGGTATAAAGCTGTGGCGAATTGGCGCCCTCCATCAGGATCGTCGTGCCCGGATCGACCCTCAGTTCGCCGGACTTGAACTTCTGCATGAATTTCAACTCGTCATCGGTGAACGGCGAAAAAATTTCTCGGCTGCGCAGCGGGCAGTTCTCGCACGGGACCGATGACATTCGCGTGATGACCTTCACCTATGTCGCAGTTTAATGCGCCGCCGTCGGATTTGTTGCAATGCTTGTTTTTAGCCCCGGGGAGAACACCGATGTGCGCGGATGATCTCAGACCATCCAATAATGACGTTTATCTGATTTTTCTGAACCAGTTCGTGGTGGCCCAGGACATTGCCGGGGCCATTGCCGAATATGATCCTCGTGGCTCGGCCTACATCGTGACCTCGCTGAGTGAAGCGATGGAGGTCGTGACCCGTGCGCGTCAAATCAGGGTGGCATTTCTGGCGCAGGACCCGAAAACCTTTGCCGGATCAGAGCTGGCAGTGGCCATCGCAGCGCGGGGCGGTCGCGCGGTGCTGATTGGCGAGGCGGCGGAAATGGCCGCTCCGGACGCGCGGTGGTCGGTGTTACAGCGACCGTTTTTAACTGACGCGGTGCTGGCACAGCTGCAATCGGTGGTAAGCTGGCAGAGGTGACCGTCGGTCGTCTGACGGCGCATTAAATGCCGACGCCGGACCAGAACCGGTCCGGCGTCACAAATTGCCAAGGCGATGGCGTCGGTCGCCTCAGGCCGCCAGGGTTTCGGTCGATGAGAAGAACATCGCCTGACTGACAGCCGAGCGCACCTGCTCTTCCGAGAACGGCTTGGTGATCAGGAACGCCGGTTCGGGCCGCTTGCCGGTCAGCAACCGCACGGGGAAGGCGGTGATGAAGATCACCGGAACATCCTCGAACTGCGCCAGAATGTCGTTCACGGCATCGATGCCGGACGAATTGTCGGCCAGCTGGATGTCGGCCAGGATCAGGTCCGGGCGATCTTCGGAGGCAAGCTTGACCGCCTCGGTGCGGGTCCGCGCGATGCCGGTCACGGCGTGGCCCATCTCGTTGACGATTGCCACGATATCCATGGCGATGATCGCCTCGTCCTCGATCACCATCACCTTGCCGGCGATCGAGGTTTCCATTTCGCGCAACGCGATGTCGATCAACTCGACCGCTTCATCGGCGCTGACCTGCATGATCGACGCGATCTCGTCATGCCGGAACCCTTCGACCGCGTGCAGCAACAGCGCCTCGCGGGTGTTCGGGGTCAGTGTCGCCATGTGATCCTGGGCGCGGGCAGACAGACGCGTATCCGGCTCGCCCAGAGGCGCACCGGCCGAGGACCAGACGACGTGAAAGGTGTGAAACAGGCCGACTTTCGGCTCATTGCTGCCTTCCAGCGTCGAACTGTCGGCAAGAATGGCTTCCAGTGTGGCGGCCGCAAAGCGGTCTCCGGTATCCTGGCTTCCGGTCAGTGCACGGGCATAGCGCCGCAGAAACGGCAGGCTGTCCCCGACGAGGGTCGCCATGTCCGGCGTGGTCTCATTCGGCATTCTTTATCGCTCCCCTTGCGTTTTTCTGGAACCTAACGTGTTATCTCCGCGTTTGGTTCCAAAGGCGGGATCGGAAACAGGCATGTTACACCATATGGCAGACGAGACATCGAAGTCCAAGGTCCACGACCAGATAGATGCAAACCTGAAAAAGGTCTACAGCGCGACCCTGAGCGAAGACGTTCCGGACAAGTTCAAGCAACTTCTGGAGCAGCTGCGCCAGAAGGAGCGGAAAAATTGACTTCGCACCGGGATCCCCGTGATGAACTTTCTGATCATCTACCTGCGCTGCGTGCCTTCGCGATCAGTCTGACGCGGAACGTCTCGTCGGCAGACGATCTGGTGCAGGACACCATCGTCAAGGCGTGGACGAACCTCGACAAATACCAGGTCGGTACGAATTTGCGGGCTTGGCTGTTCACCATCCTGCGCAACACGTTTTATTCCGACCGACGCAAGCGCAAGCATGAAGTGCCCGATCCCGAGGGCGTGCATGCGGCCTCGCTGTTCGAGAAGCCGGCCCATGACGGGCGTCTGGCCTTCGCCGAATTCAAGGTCGCGTTCGATACGCTGTCGGCTGAGCACCGCGAGGTTCTTATTCTGGTCGGGGCCGAAGGTTTTTCCTACGAGGAAGCCGCCAAGACGATGGGCGTCGCCATCGGCACGGTGAAAAGCCGCGCCAACCGCGCACGCGCCAAGCTTGGTGAAATTCTGGGCTTGAAAGAGGGTGAGGACATTCTGGCCGAGGTCGATGGACCAACAAAGGCGGTTCTGGGTCGGTCAGGCTCACAGGCCGCATGAAAGAGCCAGCCAGTCGGCGGGGGGGAATAACCGGACGATTGGGGTTCCGGCTGGCTTTCTTGTTGGCAGTCGCGCTGTTGCCGCTGGGTCTGATCGCGGCGATCCAGTCAAGCACGCTGTCGGGCGAAGTGCGCGGTCATGCCGAAGAGACGCTCTTGGGACGCACCCGCGCCGCAGCGTCGATTGAGTTAACGCTGATCCAGAAGGCCCAGGGCGCCGCCGAGGCGCTGTCGCACGTGGTCAGGTCGCTGCCGCAGACCGAGACCGGGTGTTCGATCCTGATGAGATCGCTTGTCGAAGGGTCGGATGCATTCTCGTTTGCGGGCTACATCGGCAGCGATGGCATGATCTACTGCAGCTCACTGGACGCACCGTTCGATTTCAGCGCCTCGCCCTATTACGCGGCTTTGCTGGCAGATCCAAAGCCAGAGGTGAACGTGAACCCGAACTCGTCGATCTCGGGCAATTCGGTGCTTTACGCAACGCATCCGCTGATCTCTGATTCCGGCGCGATCATCGGCTTTTCGACGATTGCGATCCAGCACGATACGCTGGGACCGTTGACCACGACGACGCGCGATGACGGGCAGTTGTACCTGATGACATTCGACGACGATGGCGAAGTTCTGACCTCGTCCTCGGGGATGAGCAATATCGATCAACATCTGCCCGCCAACCGTGCTTTGAAGGCATTCGTCGGCTCGCAACCTCTGGCCTTTACCGCCGAGGCGGCGAACGGCGAAGTGCGGACCTTCGCAATCGTGCCGCTGGTATCGGAACGGCTGTATGCGCTGGGGTCGTGGAGGTCGGATGAAGTCTGGCAGCGGGGACCACTTTCGGTACTGCCACCGGCCACTGTGCCGATCCTGATGTTTCTCGTCAGCCTTGCAGTGGCCATGATCGCTGCGGAAAAACTGGTGGTCCAGCACATCCGCAAGCTGACGCATGCGATCACCTCGTTTGCTGGCGGCTCGCGGATGGTGGGTGACCTTAATCTGCGCAGCGCGCCTTCTGAAATCAGCGAGGCCGGCGAGACGTTCGAGCGGATGGCAGATTCGATCCTGCGCGACGAGGCTGAACTGGAAGACATCGTGCATCAAAAAGAGGTGCTGCTGCGCGAGGTCCATCACCGCGTCAAGAACAACCTGCAACTGATCGCCTCGATCATGAACATGCAGTCGCGTCAGGCCCGCACACCCGAAGCCAGGGGCATGATCAAGCGCCTGCAGGAACGGGTGATGAGCCTGGCCACGATCCACCGCGGGCTGTACCAGACCACCGGTGTCGCCGATGTACGCTCGAACGAATTGTTGCCCGACATCGTCCGGCAGATCGTGAACATGGCCTCGGCGCCGGGTCGCCGCTTTGACGTGACAACCGATTTTGACGACATCCGGCTGACCCCCGACCAGGCCGTGCCACTGGCGCTGCTTCTGACCGAGGCGATGACCAATGCGATGAAATACGCCTGGGGTGCTGGTGACGCGCCTGCGTCCCTGCAGATTTCGCTGAAACGACATGGCGAAGCCGGGGCCGTGCTGGAAATCGCCAACTCTGTCGCCATCCACGACAGAACCGACGAGATCGGCGAAGCCGGTACCGGCTTTGGTACCAAACTGATCAACGCATTCGCACAACAATTGGCCGCCGAGATCGAGCGGACGGAAACCACCGAGCGATATTCCCTTTCAATCTCGTTCGCTCTGCGGCCTCTTTCCGCCGCCGAAGAGAGGGCAGACCAACTGGCATTGGCTGGGACTGTCTGAGGCGGGAACCACTGCGAGGTTTCTGGCGTTACCTTGGCTGGGGTCAGGGGTGCAGGGTGGATGGTAATCTGGAGTTCAAATTGTGTGAAACGCCTGCCATGCGGGTACTGCTGACCGCATCGGAAGCCTTTCCGGCGCTCGAGGTTGAGTTCCTGGAGGCCAGAACCGAAATCTGGGCCAGTTTCCGGGTCTTCGATCTGGATACCCGGCTGCATTCCAAAGCCGCCCGCAAGATCGGCAAGACCTGGTTCGATCTTGTCGAACATACGCTGAAGCGCGGTGTCGCCATTCGCATGGTCATCACCGATTTCGATCCGACGGCGCGGGCCAGGATGCACCAGGTGACCTGGAAAACTGTCAGGCGGTTTCTGGCGGCTGCCGAACTTGCCGGACCAAAGGCCGACCTGCGCGTGATCCCCGCCATGCATTCGGCCCAGACCGGCATTCTGCCGCGGGTCGTGTTCTGGCCGATGATCCTGAAGCACCTGATGGGCACGGCGAAATGGCTGAACCATGCGACCCCCGAAGTGACCAGTGCAGCCCTGCGCGACATGCCGGGCGTGATGCCCTTGCTCTGTCGCACCACGGGCGGAAAACTTCGCCCAAGGCTTGGCGGCGTGCCGCTTCTCTATCCTGCGACCCATCACCAGAAACTTGCCGTTTTCGATCGCGAAACGCTGTATATCGGCGGCCTCGATCTGAACGACCGGCGCTTTGATACCCCCTCTCACAACCGCCCGGGGTCTGAAACCTGGCATGATCTGCAATTGCTGTTGAAAGGTCCGGTCGTCGCCGAGGCGCAGGAACATCTGGAAGGGTTTCTGGATAGTGTCGCGGACCAGTCCGAGCCGCCTGCGGCCCGAAGGTTCCTACGTACCCTGTCGCGAAAACGCCCCTATCCGCTTGCCTATTTCGGGCCTCAGCCGGTTCTGACCGAGATCCTGTCCGCCCACGAAACCCTCGCGCGCGGTGCCGATGACCTGATCTATCTGGAAAGCCAGTACTTCCGCGATACCGGCTTGGCGCGAACACTGGCGCGCGCTGCCCGGCAAAAGCCTGACCTGACGATGATCCTGGTCCTGCCCGCCGCCCCGGAAGAGGTCGCGTTCGACGGTGATAATTCGCTTGACCTGCGCTATGGTGAATACCTGCAGGCACGCGCCCTGCGCATCGTGCAGCGCGCCTTCGGGCATCGTCTGTTCATCGCCGGTGCGGCGCAACCCCGCAACCACGGACCGTCCAAGACCAAGCTTGGCCGCGACCGCCTGAAGGGTGCGCCACTGGTCTATATCCATGCCAAGGTGTCGATTTTCGACGACCGTACGGCAATCGTGTCATCGGCCAACCTGAACGGACGCAGCCTGCGCTGGGATACCGAAGCGGGCGTTTTCCTGAACAATCAGGCCGAGGTCGGGTATCTGCGGCAGCGGGTGATGGGACACTGGCTGCCCAAGGGTGCGGGCGCGGAATTCTTCGATACCAAGACCGCAGCGCGGGCCTGGCTGCAACTGGCGCTGAAGAACGCGCGACGGGCCCCGGAAAAGCGCAAAGGCTTCATGCTACCCTACGATATGAAGGCCTCTGAAGAACTCGGTCAGACCATCGGCGTGATCCCCGAGGATATGGTCTGAGCGTAGTTGTGCCGACGTCTGCAACGACCGCCCAAGCACCGGAACCGTCGGCCCCCTGATCGCGTTTTACTGACATACCACATCACCAATCCAAATCAGGAGGACATGACATGAACTGGGACCAGATCGAAGGAAACTGGAAGCAATTCAAGGGCAAAGCCCAGACCAAATGGGGTCAGATCACCAACGACGAATGGGATCAGATCGACGGTCGGCGCGAGCAGATCGTGGGCCTGGTGCAAGAGCGCTACGGCAAGGAAAAAGCCGATGCCGAGCGTGACGTCGACGACTGGTTCGACAAGCACTGAACGCTTCTGAGCTGTTTTGTGGGGGTCGCTTCGGCGGCCCCCTTTTGCTTTGGTGCGCGCTATTTCGGCGTTTCAAAGCCGTATTCGCCGGAGTTGTGGGCAGATCGATATCGCTGCGCTAGGGTAGCGTTGAGGTGCCTGATGGTGGGCGGATCAAAAGGGAGACTGCAATGCGCATGAGGTTATGGATGGTTCTGGTGATGAGTGTTGCTGGCGTTGCGATGGCGGGGTGTGTTCCGGTGGTGATTGGCGCCGGGGCGGCGGTGATTGCGGATGAGGCGATGGAGCAGGAAGCGGGGGGTGGCGACGGGCTGTTCTAGGGCCACCTCGGACCGCCGGTGGTGAGATTCCGCCACAGGTTCCACCGGGTTTTGTGTAGGCACGCGAGATATCGTTGATTCTGTGTCATCCGACGCGCTATGAAGTAGGTACAGGTGCGTAGACGCGGCACTGCATCAGCCTTGACGCTGAAGGGGCTCGGTCGCCAACAGGCAGCCGGGCCCCGACGATTTTCGGCGCAAGCTGTTAAAATCACATGAAAAAGGGGTGCGGACGGATGAAGACGCCAGGTGCTCAGACGCGGTCTTTGCATCGTGCCTTGCGACACGGCCTGACGCCTTCCTGATCCGGTCCGCCCCGAAGGGCATAGCGGCCCAGTTTGCCACGGTCTCCGATGGATACCGCAACCCGCGATTGCCCTTGCGACTCTGCCCCAACCAGTTGACTCCGAAGAGTTTTCCGACCCTGACAGCGTTCCGGTTCTGGCTTGGTCCGACCCGGTTCCGAAGTCCCGGTACCGTCCCGCCCCGGCCCCGGAGGCCTTCGCGCCCCGCCGGGCTGTCTTGCGACCCCCTTGCGGTATCTGAAC
>JBBKVJ010000439.1:0-5793 GCA_037968375.1 Paracoccaceae bacterium
GTGTTGATCAGATCGCGGCTCAGGGCCTCGCCCGCCGCAATCGCCTCCAGCCTGGCGGCATCGACGCCTGCCGGTGCGATCAGCCGTGCTTTCGGGGCGGGCTGGTCGCGGTAACGGTCAAACCGGTAGCCCGCCAAGAGCCAGCCCAGCGCCGCCTCGTCGGTCTCGGCAGGGTCAAGTGCCGCCTCGATCCGCCAGACACCCTCCGGCAGACCCGCCACCACGCGGGCCAGATGAAACCGCCCCCGGGCCCGCGCCTTGGCATCACCCCAGCCGAACACCGCCGCCTCGGGCACGCCGCTTTGGCCCGGCAGCACCGCCATCGCATGCAGCCTGCCGGAAAAATCCTGCGCCGTCAGCCAGGCGCGCTGATGCGCGGGCCGCGCGGCGATCCAGTCCGCCACACCCTCGGACGGCACCAGATACAGCGGCAGCGCGCGGGCGGCCTCGTTGGCGGGGGCGAAACAAAGCTTCATGACGGCGCTATCCTGTGGCTGTGGCAACGGCTGTCTGAACCAGACCGGCGCCGGCAAACCTAGACGCTTCGCCACAAGCTGCAAGCGGCACCGACGTGCGGCCCTGTCCGACCGGCATCCCGGGCGTGCCAGCGGCGCGCGGCGTCGGGAAACTTGACAGGGGGCATGGTGATGGAGTTGCTGTTGGTCGCATCAGAACATCCCAAGCCAACCGGATTGCGGAGGTTGCAGACGTTTGGACAAGATCGAAACCTGGGCCGAACTGGGCGCCCTCGCCGCCGAGGTCGCCAGCCAGTTCGCCTTCGACCTCAGCGCCCGCATGGCGCCGATCAACATCGCCGCCTTCGTTCTGATCTGCCTTGGCGTCTACCTTTTCACGCGCCCCGGCGGCGGATTCCTTGCCTGGCTGTTCCCGAAACGGATCTACCGCAGCGCCTCATTCGGGCTCGACATCAAGATCTTCCTGCTGAACCAGCTTTTGCGCCTCGGCATCGTCGCCAGCTATGCGTTCTTCACCGGCGCAACCGCCGCACTGGTGTTCTTCGTGACCGGCGGCGCCCAAATCGAGCCAAACATCACCAACCCGATTCTGGTCGCGGGCGTCATCCTTCTGGGCGCCGATTTCACCACCTACTGGTATCACCGCTTTCATCACGACGTCGCCTGGCTCTGGCCGATCCACGCCCTGCATCACAGTGCCGAGGAACTGAACCCGGTCACCGCCTACCGCCACCACCCGCTGTTCGAGATCTTCGGCGGCATCGCGGCGGCGCTGATGGTCGGTTTCGTCCAGGGCCTGCTTCTGGCCTTCGTGGTCGGCGAATTCGACCCCGCTGTGGTCGGCGGCGCCAACCTCTTCTTTGCGGTGTTCAATCTGGCCGGTGCCAATCTGCGGCACAGCCATGTCTGGCTCAGCTACCCGCGGCCGCTGGGCTACCTGTTCATCTCGCCAGCGCAGCATCAGGTGCATCATTCCATCGACCCGGCTCACCACAACAAGAACTACGGCGAGGTTCTGGCGATCTGGGACTGGATGTTCGGCACGCTCTACGTGCCCGATGGCTATGAGAAGATCGAATTCGGCCTTGGCGACGGCAAGGGCGGACGCATGGCGCAGCCGCATCCCGACCTGAAAAGCGCGCTGAAGGTGCCGCTGCGCGATGTCGCGGCGGCGTTGCGGCGCAAGCCCGGGTGACCCCTTGGGGCCAAAGCCGTGGGGTTCCGGAAACAAGTGATGGAACAATTTCGCGCTTCAGGCGTTTCCCAGTGTCGAATCGTTGCCAGAGAGTAACGTGAAGCGCACGATAAAACTCAGAAACGACCTAGGAAGGGACTGAACATGAAGAAATTTGCAGCAGCTTTCGCGATCAGCACGATGATTGCCGGTCAGGCATTTGCCGGCGGCATGGCCGAGCCGATCATGGAAGAAGTCGTCGTCGTCGAAGAGGCCACATCCTCGTCGCGCGCCGGTATCCTGGTGCCGATCCTGGCGCTGATCCTGATCGGCCTCGCGATCTCGAACAATGGCGGCGATGACGACGCGGTCGTCGAAGGCGGCGCCTGAACGCCTGACATTGGCCATAACAGGCTGACACCACGGACCACGGCGGACCGCCCCTGCGGCGATCCGCCCCTTCACCCAGCCTGTCCCGTCAAGCCGTATCTTTGGCAGGCGCTGGCACAGTCGATCGTGATCCTTGTGGCAATTTAGTGACAGATGTGTCCCGTTCGCGCGCGATGAAGGCAAAGTGTTGCCGAGAATGCGGTGTTGACGCAGGGTCCCATCGAAACAGACCACTTCAGAGGAAATTGAACATGAAGAAATTCGCAGCAGCTTTTGCCGTCAGCGCACTGATCACCGGTCAGGCTTTTGCCGGTGGCATGGCCGAGCCGATCATGGAAGAAGAAATCGTCGTGGAAGAGGCATCGTCCTCGTCCCGCGCGGGCATCCTTGTGCCGATCCTGGCGCTGATCCTGATCGGCCTGGCGATCTCGAACAACGGCGGCGACGACGAGGTTCTCCGAAACAACGTGGAATAAGGCTTCGATCAAACCCGAGGCTTATTTTCGGGCCGCGGGTTTGACGCTGACCCGGCCCTGCCGAATGCAAGGAAACCACAATGAAGAATATCTGTAGTGCCGTCGCACTCTCCACCGCACTGATCGCCGGTCAGGCGTTCGCGGGTGGCATGGCCGAGCCGATCATGGAAGAAGAAGTGGTGATGGAAGAGGCCACATCCTCGTCCCGCGCCGGCATCCTTGTGCCGATCCTGGCGCTGATCCTGATCGGCCTCGCGATCTCGAACAATGGCGGCGACGACGAGGTCGTCAAGCCGTCGACCTGATCATCGCGTCCCCTTGATATGGCGGGCTGCCTGTTCGGCAGCCTGCTATCCCGACAGATCCGCACTATCCCAGACCGCCGTCAGCGACCGGTCGCTGATCCGCATCAGCCGCGACAGCGCCGCGCCCAGCGCTGGCGCATCTTTCCGTGCCGCGCAGATCGACACATCCGTCGCCACCCGGGCCAAAGACGTCATCCCGACCTGCCCGGCAATCGCCACCAGCCCGCGCGCGCCCTTGGCCAGCGCCAGCATCTCGCCTGCGGCGTAGGCCCGCTCCATCAACGCCAGCCGCATGGCCAGCTCTTCCATCGCGCGGCAAACGATCTCTTCAGCCTGCACCGCACCCAGCGACGCGTACAGCGCGGTCAGGCGGTCACGCTCCAGCAACACCGGTTCGTCCGGCCTCAGCCGTGTCAGTTGCACCATGATCCACCCCAAAAGTCGCACGCCGGCCCCCGCCGGTGCCCCGTTCTGCCCCAAACAGGCTCAAGAAACGGTTGAAACGCCACCAGGAAAATCGCTCGAATTTCCCGCAAATGCATCCTAGAGAAGGGGGCGACCTCAGGAGCCTGTCGATGAACCGCGTCAAACCCTTGCCCGGCTACCTGACCCAGCGCTATCGCGGCTGGCGCGCCACCGCCTATTCCGAAAACAAGGGCTGGTATCGCAGGTTGGCCGAGGAGGGCCAGCGACCGCGCGTCATGGTCGTCGCCTGCTGCGACAGCCGGGTCCATATCTCGCATATGTTCGAGGCCGATACCGGCGAGATCTTCATTCACCGCAATATCGCAGCCCTGGTGCCGCCTTACGAGCCTGACGGCGATCCGCACGGCACCTCGGCGGCGGTCGAATATGCGGTGATGTCGCTCAAGGTCGCGCATCTGATCGTCTTGGGTCATTCCGACTGCGGCGGCGTGCGCGGCTGCGCGGATATGTGCGAAGGCCACGCGCCCGAACTGGTCCGGGCCGAAAGCTTCGTCGGTCGCTGGCTCGAGATCCTGCGCCCGGGCTACGACCGCGTCGCGGCCATCGCCGACCCCGCCGAGCGTTACACGGCGCTGGAAAAAGAGGCGGTAGTGCAGTCGCTGACCAACCTTCTGACCTTCCCGTTCGTCGCCGATGCGGTGGCCGCCGAAGACCTAAAGCTGCACGGCCTCTGGCACGATATCGGCGAAGGCCGTCTGGATCAGTTCAACGGCACCGACCAAGGCTTTACCCCGGTATGACCGCGCCAAAGCCGTCAGGGGCCGGGGGCCGCAGATGACCGACATCCTGTCCCTCGCCGCCGACAACCTGATCTCGCCGATCATCCTGTCCTTCGCGCTGGGCCTCTTCGCCGCCCTCGCACGGTCCGACCTGTCGGTGCCCGAGGCGGCGGCGAAATTGCTGTCGATCTACCTTCTCTTCGCCATCGGCTTCAAAGGCGGCGTCAGCGTCGCCCGGCACGGGGCCGATGCGACCCTGCTTCTGTCGCTGCTGGCGGGCGTGATCCTGTCCTTTATCCTGCCCTTGGTGGCCTTCGCGCTGCTGCGCGTGATGACCCGGTTGTCGGTCACCGACGCCGCCGCCGTCGCCGCCCATTACGGCTCAATCTCGATCGTCACTTTCGTCGCCGCCACCTCGGTTCTGACCTCGCAGGGCATCGCGTCGGAAGGCTACATGGTCGCCGTCGCCGCCGCGATGGAGGCGCCCGCGATCCTGTCGGCCCTCTGGCTGGTCGCCCGCGCGGGGGGTGCCAGTGCGGGTGGTGCCAGTGCGGGCGGTGAGACCCAGATCGACCGCGATCTCTGGCGCGAGGTGATGCTGAACGGCTCGATCGTCCTGCTGGTCGGCGCCTTCGGGATCGGCCTCGCCACCGGCGAGGATGGCTTCCGGAAGATCGCCAGCTTCATCGACGCGCCGTTCCAGGGCGTGCTGTGCCTGTTCCTCCTGGACATGGGCCTCGTCGCCGGTCGCGGCCTGCGCAACGCGCGCGGCGCCCTCTCGCCCGGTGCCCTCGCCTTCGCCATCGTGATGCCGCTGATCGGCGCGCTTGCAGGCCTGGGCGCGGGCCTTGTCCTCGGCCTCTCACCCGGCGGTGTCATGCTGATGATGGTGCTCTGCGCCTCCGCCTCGTATATCGCCGTGCCCGCTGCGATGCGCGTGGCCCTGCCCGAGGCCGACCCCGCGATCTACCTCACGCTGTCGCTGGGCGTGACCTTCCCGTTCAACCTGACGCTGGGCATTCCGATCTACCTAGCCCTTGCCCTCGCCGCCACCGGAGGCTGACCCATGCAGACCCACCAGGCCAAACGTGTCGAGATCATCATCGAAGCGCCGATGGAGCGTCGCCTGACCGAAACCCTGATCAAGGCCGGCGTCACCGGTTTCACCGTGCTGCCTGTCCTTGGCGGCTCGGGCCGCTCGGGTCACTGGTCGCGCGAGGGGCAGGTTGGCCGCTCGGGCATGGTCGCGGTTATCTGCATCGTCCGCCCCGAACGGGTGGATGCCCTGCTTGAGGCCGCCTTCAAGGTCGTCGAACGCCATATCGGCGTGGTCAGCGTCAGCGATTGTCAGGTGCTGAGGGCAGAACGGTTCTGAGGCCGGGGCGGGCCGGTTCTGGGTTCCGGCTATAGCGGCCTCATCAGGGGGCCGGAGCCGCCGTTCGCAGGCGCACTGCGGTAGGTCAGGACAGGGTCCATCGTAACGGATGCCGCAAAGCGGACGGATACCGGCGCCCAAATCCCCGAGCAAAGCACCCTGCCCGGAATCAGCCGCTTCAGCGGCCCGGGCAGCGGCTGACCGCCCCGTCACGCCGAAGGCGTGCCTACAGCACGACGGTCAGCCGCTACGTCACCGCTGGCGCGACGAACGAAGGAAGGCGGGGCTTGACCATAAAGCGGCGACCTCAGTCGTTGCAGCGGCAGCCCGCGGTCAGCCGCAGCCCACAGGAACACATGTCGCCACAACCCGCAACCAGAGTAACCAGCCCA
>JBBKVJ010000440.1:0-9432 GCA_037968375.1 Paracoccaceae bacterium
TCATCGCCGATCTGGTGCGCGAGATCGACCTGCCGGTCGAGGTCGATTTCCTTGAGGCCTCCAGCTACGGCGACGCGATGCGTTCCTCGCGCGAGGTGCGGATCCTGAAGGACCTGCGCGGCGAAATCGCGGGCCGCGACGTGCTGGTTGTCGAGGATATCGTCGATACCGGATTTACCCTGCACCACGTCGTGAACCTGTTGCGCAGCCGCGGGCCAAAGCGGCTTGAGGTCTGTGCGCTTCTGGACAAGCCGACGCGGCGCGAGGTCGATGTGCGCGCCACCTGGACAGGTTTTGAGATTCCGGATGAATTCGTAGTCGGCTATGGCATCGACTATGCGCAGCGCAACCGCAACCTGCCCTATATCGGCAAGGTCCGCTTCACCTGAACACTCTACGCGCCCCGGATCCGATCCGCCTGCGCCGCCAATGCCTTGCCCAGCCGGGCGCGCACCGTTGCCAGACGCGGCGCATCGGACAGATCGACGTGGCTCGCCACCCACAGAGGCACCGTAAGATCGGGGAAATGCGCGCGCTGGCGCACCAGCCGCGCGTCGCCATCGCCCAGAATGCAGGGCAGCACCGCGCGACCCTGCCCGGTTGCGGCCATCTCGCGCAGGATCACGAAACTGTCGGCAGCCCCCGAGATATCCTTGGGCGCCACCTCGGCCTTGATCCAGTCGGCGGCCTTCGAGCGCATCAGTGGCCCCGACAGCCCCAGCCAGTGCGGCGTATGCGGATCGGTGATCGGCGCGTAGGCGGCAAAGCCCAATTCGGCCACCGCCTCGCCGACCAGATCCTCGGGCAAGTCGGCAGCGGGGCGAACCGCGATCTCGGCCTCGATCCGCGACAGGTCGGCATGGGCGTTCGAGCACAAAAGGTCGATCCGCAACTCTGGTGCCTCAAGGCGCAGCTGGCGCAAGGCGCCGGGCAGGACCGACAGGCAAAACGTATCGGTTGAGGTCACCCGGACTGCCCCCGCCAGGGGCTCGCGGACGCCCGCCACCATCCGCGCGACGGCCAGATGCGCCGCCTCGACCTCGCGCACCGACTCGATCAGCCGGGCCCGGTCGCGCGGCACCGTATAGCCGGTGGCGGTGCGGTCGAAGACGCTTACCCCGTGCCGGTCCTCAAACGCCGAAACCCGGCGCAGCACGGTGGCGTGGTTCACCCCCAAAGCGCGCCCCGCCGCACTGACCGAGCCGGTATCGGCCACGGCCAGAACAAAGCGCAGATCGTCCCAGTTGTCCCTGTGCATGATTGCACTACCATCTTGCAAAATTTACGGATGGTCACGCGTTTTCTCACCGGGCATGGTAGCGCTTGGGAAGTGGTTCGCAACTTGCAGGGAGTAACCGCAATGAACAATTCGAAAATCCGTATCGCCGTTGCCGTTCTGGCCATCGCTGTGGCCGGGACAGCTGTGGCACAATCCGCCGCCGATGGCGCCGTGAAGGCGCGCAAATCGCATATGCAGCTTTACGCCTTCAACCTTGACCAGCTTGGCGCGATGGCCAAGGGCGAGGTCGAGTATAACGCCGAAACCGCCTCGACCCATGCCGACAACTTGGTCGCGATTGCCTCGGTCAGCATGGCCGGCTACTGGCCCGAAGGCTCGGCGCAGGGCGAGGTCGAAGGCTCGCGCGCGTTGCCCGCGCTCTGGACCAGCGGCGAGGACGTGATGACCAAGGTCGCCGCGCTGAACGAAGCGGTTGCCGGGCTGTCTGCCGCGGCGGGCAGTGATCAGGCCGGGCTTCAGACGGCACTCGGTCCGGTCGGCGAGGCTTGCGGCGCGTGCCACAAGGCTTACCGCGCCCCCGAGTAAGTGTGATCCCTTGGATTCAGGCCGCATTGCCAGTGGCGATGCGGCCTTAATCCTGTTTGCAAACACCTATCGGAAACGCAGATGCGCCGGTTTCTTGCCCTTATCCTCATGCTTGGCCTCTTCGGGGGCGTGGCCTTCTGGTTTCTGACCGGCCCATCGCGCCTGCCGGCGGAAACCTTCGCCGGTCTGAGCGGTGACGCAGCGGCCGGCGAGGCCGTGTTCTGGGCTGGCGGCTGTGCGTCGTGCCACTCCGCCGAAGCGGCCGAGGGGGACGCGCGGCTGGTTCTGTCGGGTGGGCGCAGGTTCCCGTCGGATTTCGGCACCTTTCTGGCCCCGAACATCACGCCGGACCCGGACCAGGGCATCGGCAGCTGGAGCCTTGCGGATTTCGGCAACGCGGTAATGCGCGGCGTCTCGCCCGCAGGCGCGCATTACTACCCCGCCTTTCCCTATACCACCTATGCCAAGGCCGAACCGCAAGATATCGCCGACCTCTGGGCCTATATGCAGGCCCTGCCCGCCGATCCGACGCCGTCACTGGCGCATGAGGTCGGGTTTCCGTTTTCGATCCGGCGCAGTGTCGGCGGCTGGAAACTGCTTTTCTTCTCAAACGATTACGTACTGGAAAACGCCGCCACGCCCGAGATCGAACGCGGCCGCTATCTGGCGGAAGCCCTGGGCCATTGCGGTGAATGCCACACGCCGCGCGGGATACTGGGCCAGTTGCAGACCGACCGCTGGCTGACGGGCGCGCCCAACCCCACCGGACGCGGCAATATCCCGAACATCACGCCCGCCGAACTGGACTGGTCGGACCTCGACCTGATCTCGTATTTCAAGACCGGCTTCACCCCGGAATTCGACGTCGCGGGTGGTCATATGGCCGAGGTCGTGCAGAACCTGGCACGCCTGCCCGACAGCGATCTGGCCGCGATCACCGCCTATCTCAGGGCCGTGCCTGCCGCCGAGTGAGGGTTACGGGCCACGCCCTGATAAAAAATTTGTGCCCGCCCTCAGCCGGCGCTGGAAATTTCGTGCCCGATGCACAAGATAGGCAAAACGCATTCGAGGCAGGATACCGATGACATTGAACTTTCGTGCACTACCGACCACGCTCGCGGTTGCGGTGGCAGGTCTGTCGACAGCGGCCCTGGCGCAGGACAGCCTGCCCAACACCAGGATCAACGGCTATGTCGAGCTTGAATATCTCGACGGAGATTTCGATGGCCAGACCTTTCTTCTGGGCGATGTCGATCTCAGCATGGGCCTGCCGGGGGGCGGTTTCGGCTTTGACCTCGGGCTGCACGCGATCGTCACCGAGGATGACGACCTCTCCGCGCTTTACGGTGCCGCGACCTATACGATGGGCGCCCACAAGATCGCGGTCGGTGTGCCGCGCTCGGCCTACGACAGCCTGAACGCGATGCCCGCGATCGGCGGCAATCGCACCTTCGATCTGCAGTTGACCGAGTTGAACGGCGGCCTGACCGAGTATTTCTACCTGCTGGATATCGGCGACACGCCTTACGGGCTGCGCTACGATGGCGGCTTCGGCAATCTGGCCGTCGCAGCCTCGGCGCACTGGTTCGAGGGCGAGGATGTCGACAGCCAGGCGATCGCATTCCGTTATTCGCTGCCGTCGTCCGGCTTTTCGATACTGGGCGATGCCGAACGGTTCAACATCGGCGACGCTGATATCACGACAACCCGGATCGGCGCCGAAGCCGACTTTGGCCAATACAAGGGCGGCTTGAGCTATTTCAACCGCGATCCCGACGGCTCGAGCCATATCGACGGCACCGAGACGTGGTTCAGCTATCTGCCAACGGACCGGATCACAGTCACCGGCACCGCGCTTAACACCAATGTCTTCGATGTCTACGGACTCAGCCTGCAATACGGGTTGCCGGTCGGCGACAGCTTTCCAGGCGGCGCCTATGCGCAGATCGGCGCCATCGACGGGCGGGACACCGATACGGTCTACGATCTGTCCGTCGGATTCGAGTTCTGAGCGGGTATGGCCTGAGGGCCGCCCCGCCCTTCAACCATGCCCCAGCCGCTCCAGCCGCGCCGCCCTCAGTCGCGCGAAATCGTCGCCCGCGTGGTAGGACGACCGCGTCAAGGGCGTCGCCGAGACCATCAGGAAGCCCTTGCCATAGGCGGCTTTCTCGTAGCCCGCGAATTCCTCGGGTGTCACGAAGCGGTCGACGCGGTGATGCTTGGGCGTGGGCTGCAGATATTGGCCGATGGTCAGGAAATCGATATCCGCGGCGCGCATGTCCTCCATCACCTGCATGACCGCTTGGCGGTCTTCGCCAAGGCCGACCATGATGCCCGATTTGGTGAACATCGTGGGGTCCAGCTCCTTCACCCGCTGCAACAGACGCAGCGAATGGAAATAGCGCGCGCCGGGCCGCACTTCGGGGTAGAGGCCGGGCACGGTTTCAAGGTTGTGGTTGAACACATCCGGGCGCGCGGCGACCACAACTTCAAGCGCCTCCGGCCCGCAGCGGATGAAATCCGGCGTCAGGATTTCAATCGTGGTGTCCGGCGCGCGGGCGCGAATGGCGCGGATCGTTTGGGCAAAGTGTTCCGCACCGCCGTCGGCCACATCATCGCGGTCGACCGAGGTGATGACCACATGGTTCAGCCCCAGCTTTTTTACCGCATCCGCCACCCGCCCCGGCTCGAACACATCAAGACCCTCGGGCGGCTTGCCGGTGGCGATGTTGCAAAACGTGCATGCCCGGGTGCAGACCTCGCCCATGATCATCATCGTGGCGTGGCCCTGGCTCCAGCATTCGCCGACATTGGGGCACCCGGCCTCTTCGCAGACCGTCACCAGACGGTGTTCGCGGATGATGTCGCGGGTTGCCTTGTAGCCTGCGGAGACCGGCGCCCTGACCCGGATCCAGTCCGGCTTTTTCGGCTGCGCCTGATCGGCGCGGCGCGCCTTTTCGGGGTGACGCTCGGCAGGCAGTTTCAGGTCACGCGGGGCCATCTTGATCCTCACAGTCGATCTGTCCGGATGTAGCCGGTTCGACGGGCTCTGTCCAATACCGCCAACCGGGCCATGTCACAGGGCAGACCGGTGTTGCGCGACCAGGGCGAGGCGGCCAGCGCTCAGACCGGGAATTCAACCGTGATCGCGTGGCCCGCAGGCACCTCTTGCGGCGCGATCGCGCCGCCCAGCTGGCTGGCGGCGGATTCGATGATCATGATGCCCAGCCCGTCCGAAACGATATCCTTCGGTATGCCGACGCCATCATCGGCACAGATCAGCGTGTAGCGATCCGGCGCCGTCTTGCGCCCGGTCAGCCTGATGCTGCCCGCGCGACCGTCCGGGAACGCATGTTTGAACGAGTTCGTCGCGAATTCGCTGACGATGACCGCGATCAACCCCGCCTCGCTGGTTTCGACATCAACCGGTTCGATGTCGGGTTTCAGCGTGACCTGCTCGGGGGCGCTTTCCTGCAACAGCGTCGAAATGCGCGCCAGATATTCCGACATGTCGATCCGCTGGTTATCGCTGCGATTAAGCTCAGCGTTCAGCTCGGCCACCACCGCGATCCGGCGCGCGACAGTTTCCAGCATGCCCTTCGCTTCATCGCCCTGTGCCGCCCGCGCCTGGATCCGGGTCAGTGACGCGATCGACTGCAGCGCGTTTTTCACCCGGTGATCGGCCTCCTTGCGCAGCATCTGCGCCTGATGCAGCGCACGGCGCAGGTCCAGTTGCGCCATCACCTGGTCGGCCAGGACGCGCAAGGCGTCATACTGGGCATCGGTCAGCGACCCGGGTTCGCGATCAAGCACGCAAAAACTGCCCAGCGGCTGTCCGTTCGGAGCCACCAGCGGCACGCCCGCGTAGAACCGAAGCGCGTCCACGCCGACACATACCGGCATGTTGGCAAAGCGCGGATCCTCCCAGGTGTCGGAGATTACCGTCGGCTGATCGAGATCCATGATCCTGGAGCAGATTGAATCCTCGATCGGCATTTCTCGCATGCCGAGGCCGTATTCGGCCTTGAACCATTGCCGGTTCTCTTCGACCAGCGACACCAGCGCCAGCGGTTTTCCGCAGATCGTCGCGGCCAGCCGGGCCAGATCATCGAACGCGGCCTCGCGGGCGGTGCCGATGATCTTGTAGGCATTCAGCGTACCAAGACGGGTCCTGTCGCTTATGACGTCTCTCACGACGGGTCCTTTCTGAACCATGGGCGGCGCCCGCATGCCGTTTTTTGGGGCCATATGGTCAAGTGGAGGCTCGATGTCAATCGTGAGGCGCCTTGACGCAGGGTCTTTCACCCGGCGCTGAGACGCCTTAGAATGATTCCAAATCAATTATTCGACCAAAGGGGTAGCCATTATGGCCGACAAGCGACTTACCACAACCGCAGGCGCGCCGGTGCCATCGAACGAGACCTCGGCAACCGCAGGCGAACGCGGCCCGGTCTTGTTGCAGGACTATCAACTGCTGGAAAAGCTGGCGCACCAGAACCGCGAACGGATCCCCGAACGTGTCGTCCATGCCAAGGGCTGGGGTGCGCAGGGCACCTTTACCGTCACCCACGACATCACGAAATACACCTGTGCGAAGGTCTTCAAGCCCGGCACCAAAACCGAGGTGCTGTCGCGCTGGTCCACCGTCGCGGGCGAAATGGGCGCCGCCGATACCGAGCGTGACGTGCGTGGCTTTTCGCTGAAATTCTACACCGAAGACGGCAACTGGGATCTGGTCGGCAACAACACGCCCGTCTTCTTCGTGCGCGACGCCTTCAAGTTCCCCGACTTCATCCGCACCCAGAAACGGCATCCGAAAACCAACCTGCGCTCGCCCGAGGCGATGTTCGATTTTTGGGCCGCGCAGCCGGAATCGGTGCATCAGGTAACGATCCTGATGTCGGATCGCGGCATTCCGGTGAACCCGATGTTCATGAACGGTTACGGCAGCCACACCTACAGCCTCTGGAACGACGCCGGTCAGCGGTTCTGGGTCAAGTTCCACTTCAAGACCCATCAGGGCCACAAGCATTACACCAATGCCGAGGCCGAAACCCTGATCGGCAAGACCCGCGAGGCCTATCAGGAAGACCTCTACAACGCGATCGACGAAGGCCGTTACCCGAAATGGACGCTGAAGATCCAGATCATGCCCGAGGCCGATGCCGAAAATCTGGCCTATAATCCGTTCGACGTCACCAAGGTCTGGCCGCACGGCGACTATCCCCTGATCGAGGTCGGCGAGCTGGAGATGAACCGCAACCCGGAAAACTACTTCCAGATGGTCGAGAATGCCGCCTATTCGCCCTCGAACAAGGTGCCGGGCATCGGCTATTCGCCAGACAAGATGCTGCAGGCGCGGGTCTTCAGCTACGCCGACGCGCATCGCTACCGGCTGGGCACGCATTACGAGGCGCTGCCCGCCAACGCGCCGAAATCCGGCGTCGCGCATTACCACAAGGACGGCACGATGCGCTTCTTCACCAATGATTTCGGCAATCCGAACGCCTATTACGAGCCGAACCAGCATGGCGGCCCGGTGGCCGATCCTACCGTTGCCGAACCGCCCTTGCGGATTAATGGCGACGCCGACCGCTACACCCAGAAAGACAGCGACGCCGATTACGTCCAGCCCCGGGCGCTGTATGCCGAGGTGATGAACGATGACGAGCGTGGGCGCCTGCATTCCAACATGGCCGCCGCGATGGCGCCCTGTTCGGATGCCGTGAAAAAGCGCTGGTATGCCGTCCTGGAACGGGTCCATCCCGATTATGCCAAGGGCGTCCGCACTGCCGTCGAAAAGGATGCCGTGGCGATCTCGGTCACGGATGATACGCCGGTCGAGGCCGCCGAGTAGGCCCCGAAGCATAATTTCACGGGCGTCCGGAGCAATTCGGGCGCCCTTTTTTATGCCGCCACGACGCATTCGCACTGAAAACTGAGAGGATCGAAGATGCCCGCAGTCAGATCCGAAAATCACCGCCTCGGTCGCAGTCAGGAATACCTCAAAGAGATCGTCTATGGCGGCAATGACGGTATCGTCACCACCTTCGCCATCGTCGCGGGCTTTGCCGGTGCCTCGATCGAAGGTGCCGCGCAACTGGGTGCCATTGCGGTTCTGGTCTTCGGACTGGCGAACCTCTTTGCCGATGCCGTCTCGATGGGCCTGGGCGAGTTCCTGTCGGCCCGCTCCAAGAGCGACCTCTACCGGGCCGAGTTCGCCCGGATGCTGTCGCGCATGACCGCGAACCGGCACGACGCGATCACGTCGCTCGCCCAGGTCTTTCGCGCGCGTGGCTTTTCGGTGCAAGAGGCCGATGGCATCGGTGCCCAGATCGCCCGGAACCCGGACATGGCCGCCGAGATCATGCTGACTTTCGAGACCAATCTGACCGACCCGACACACGAGAACCCCGCGATGAACGGTCTGGTCACCTTCGGCGCATTCGTCGTCTTCGGCATCGTGCCGCTGTTGCCATATCTGATCCTGCCGGTTGCCGACGGCACGCTTTGGCTGTCGATGACGGCAACCGGCGCGGCATTGATCGGGCTGGGCCTGCTGCGCTGGAATGCCACCGGCGAAGACCTCGCCCGCTCGGTCGGCGAGACGGTGCTGGTCGGCAGCATCTGCGCGGGCGTCGCCTTCGCGGTGGGCTGGGCCGTGGGCGCACTTTAGGCCCGGTCGGAACGCCAGGCGGCGCCATATCGCGATGCGGTATGGCGCCCCCAACGTCGCGCGCTGAACGCTCAGCCGATCATCGCGCCATAGCGGCCCTCGGTCTGGTCGTAATGTCGGCGCAGTCGCAACAGCGCAATCCGAAGCACGATCTTGCCCGACCGGGCCGACCAGCCCATGCGCTTTTCCGCCGCCTCCAGCCCCTCCAGATAGCAGCAGACGCGCAGCACCATGTCGCCCAACCCCGGCCCCAGTTCGGCCAATGCGGCGGCCACCCGCGACCGTGCGCCCTCTGGCCCCCCGGTTGATCCGGCGGCTTGGCGAAAGTTGCCACGCTCGGACCCGACAGTCAGGAACCGGTCCCAGTTCTGCGCCACCCGGGGGCCCATCTGCGCCAGTTCGAAATCCTCGCGCAGCCGCTCGCCCGCAGTGACCAGATCCTGCGCCAGGAACGGCTGGCCGTCCTTTTCCCGACGCCGCGCCAGCGCCGCCAGCGGGCTTTCGGCGACATTGTAGCGCACCCGGCGCGGGCCCTCACCCTGGTCCGCAACCGTGCGTTCGTCCCATTCCCGGTGCTGCTCGGCGAACCTTTGCGGCGCCTCGCCAAAGCCCTCGCGCGCCGCATGATCCTCGGCCAGAAGCCGCTTCAGTGCCGCCCGCCCGGCGCCGGTGATCTCATAGGTCACGACCTTGCCCGCCGAGGCACGCCGCGAAATCCAGTCCTTCAGTGCAAAGGCCTGCGCCACGGCGCGGTCCATCACGGCCGTGCGCGTCGAGCGTCCGTCGGGCGCCTCGCGCAGCACCACGGCCCGATCAAGCTCGGCCGCGACGGCCAGAACCGCGCCGCTTTCGGACAGGCGGCGCAGGATGCGGCGCGCCTCGCGGTTGATCGTGGCGGTGTCGGGACCAGTGTCGGGGCCGATGTCGGCAC
>JBBKVJ010000441.1:0-5038 GCA_037968375.1 Paracoccaceae bacterium
GCATCGCGCAACTGGCGCTGGTCTGGTGGGCTGCCGCGCGGGTGGGCTTTCGCCTGGTGCCGGGCCGGCCGCGCCTGACCCCCGAGATGAAAAGCTTGGCCATCGTCGCAGCACCCGCAATGCTGGCCGGTGGCGTGGTGCAGATCAACCTTCTGGTCGGGCGTCAGGTCGCCAGCTTTTATGACGGTGCTGTCGCCTGGCTGGGCTATGCTGATCGCCTCTATCAATTGCCCCTGGGTGTCGTTGCCATCGCCATCGGTGTTGTGCTGCTGCCCGACCTGTCGCGCCGCCTGACCGCAGGCGATACCGAGGGCGGCCGCGATGCGTTCAACCGCGCCGGTGAGTTCGCGCTGATGCTGACCATCCCCGCCGCCGTGGCGCTGGTGGTGATACCGGTGCCGCTGGTCTCGACCCTGTTCCAGCGCGGCGCTTTCGGCGCAGACGATACCGCCGCCACTGCCTTGGCACTGGCAATCTACGGCCTCGGCCTGCCCGCCTTCGTCCTGCAAAAAGTGCTGCAACCCTTGTTCTTCGCGCGCGAAGACACCCGTTCGCCGTTCCGCTATGCCCTGGTCGCGATGATCATCAACGCCGCCGTTGCCATCGGCCTGGCGCCCGTCATCGGTTTCATCGCCGCCGCCTTTGCCACCACGCTGGCCGCATGGGGCATGGTCTGGCAGCTCTGGCGCGGATCGCGCGCGATGGGGCAGGCGGCCTTGCTGGACGATCGGGCCAGACGCCGCGTCCCCCGGGTGATCCTGGCCGCGATCCTGATGGGCGCCATCCTCTGGGCGGGTAACCTTGCCCTCGCTCCGATGTTCATCCGCGACGGCGCCGACACGCTGGCGCTGGTGATCCTCGTGGCGCTGGGCATCTCCAGCTACTTCGGCATCGGCCACCTGATCGGCGCCTTTCGCCTGTCCGAATTCCGCCGCGCCTTCAGCCGCCGTCAGGGCTGACGCAGCCGCCCCAGCACCGCCCGCCAGCCGCCGGGGCTGACCACAAACGACAGGCCGAACCCGGCGCCGAAGCCGGCGAATTCGGCCACCCAGTCCCAACTTGCCCCGCCCTGAAAGATCAGCGTGACGATGCCAAAGATCAGCTGGATCGCCATCAGGAATCCGATCAGCAGGAACGCACGCCGCCGGTCCGCATTGACCGCGCCCAACCGTGCCCAGAGGATGAAGGTGAACGCCCCGATCAGCCCGTAAACCGCCGGAAACGCGCCATAAAGCGGCACGCGGGTGCTTAGAAGCGCGCAATAGACCAACGCCCCCGCAATCGCCGCGCCAAAGAACACCACCAGCACCGCCCAGCCGCGAAACACCTCGCCGACGAACTTGCCCATCGCCAGCACGAACACCACTGCCATCAGCGCATGGGTAAAGCTGCCGTGCAGGAACGGATAGGCGACGAACCGGATGAGATGCTCGGGCGGAAACGTGAGCGAGGCGATCATCCAATCGAAAACGCTGTCGAACACCGCGTAATCACGCACCGCCGCTGTGCGCCAGCCGATGCCCTCAGGCCCGCCCAGAATACCGCGCTGGGCCAGATTCATCACCGCCTCAATCAGCGCCATCGGAATGGCCAAGGCCCAGACAACCGGCGGCAGCGGGTTGATCGGGGCGACATTATAGTCAGGGTTCATCATCGGGCCTTTGGTTGACGTCAGGTGCGCCCAGCGATAAGCGGGCAAAGCCCCGATTTCCAGACAAGGTTGGCCCCGATGCCCACTTTTACCCCGCGTGTGTTCTCCGGCATCCAGCCTTCAGGCGGGCTGACGCTGGGTAACTACCTTGGTGCGCTGAAACGCTTCGTCCAGATGCAGGACGCGGGCACGCACGAGACGGTCTATTGCCTTGTCGATCTGCACGCGATCACCGTCTGGCAAGACCCCGCCACGCTGCGCAAGAATACCCGCGAACTGGCGGCGTTTTTCATCGCCTGCGGCGTCGACCCGGACCGCTCGATCCTGTTCAACCAGTCCCAGGTGCCCGAACACGCGCAATTGGCCTGGGTGTTCAACTGCGTGGCGCGGATGGGCTGGATGGGCCGGATGACGCAGTGGAAGGACAAGTCGGGCAAGAATTCCGAAAACGCCTCGCTGGGTCTGTTCGGCTACCCGGCACTGATGGCCGCCGACATTCTGGTCTATCACGCGACGCACGTGCCGGTAGGCGAGGATCAAAAGCAGCATCTGGAACTGACCCGCGACATCGCCACCAAGTTCAACCACGATTTCGGGGTCGATTTTTTCCCGATCACCGAACCTGTGATCGAAGGCCCGGCGACACGGGTGATGAGCTTGCGCGACGGCTCGAAAAAGATGTCGAAATCCGATCCGTCGGATCAAAGCCGGATCAACATGTCCGATGATGCCGACGCCATCGCGCAAAAGTTTCGCAAGGCGCGCACCGACCCCGAGCCTTTGCCGGAAACCTATGCCGGGCTGAAGACCCGCCCCGAGGCGAAGAACCTTGTCGATATCTACGCGGCCCTGTCAGACAGCAGCGTCGACGCGGTGATGGCTGAGGTCGGCGGCATGCAATTCGGCACCTTCAAGCCGCGACTGGCCGACCTCGCGGTCGAGAAACTGGCGCCAATCTCGGCGGAAATGGCCCGCCTGACGGCGGACCCGGCTCAGATCGACCGTATCCTGGGCCGAGGTGCGCAACGGGCACAGGCCATCGCCGGGCCGATTCTGGACAAGACCTACGACATCGTCGGCATGGTCCGCTCGCGCTAGGCAGGCACGGTTGGCGCAGCATAGGGCATCGGCTGACCGCGGGCTGCCGCTGCAACGCCGAAGGTCGCCACTTTATGGCCTCGCCGCGCTCAACGTCATTCGTCGCACCGGCGTTACCGTAGCGGCTAACCGTCGTGCCGTAGGCACGCCCACGGCGTGACGGGACGGTCAGCCGCCGCCCGGCGGCCTAAAGCCCTTGATTCCGGGCAGGCATCAAGATCCGACCCTTCATTTTTGCACAGAACCCTTGCGAAAAGGCGGACTTCTGCGACGATGCGCACATGTCTATCTACCGCCGTGAAGGAGACACCCGATGACCACCCCGATTCACCCGAAGGCCCAGATCGGCCATATCCACCTCAAGGTCGCCGATCTCGACCGCGCCATCGCCTTCTACTCCGGCGTTCTCGGGTTCGAACTGACCCAGCGCTATGGCCGTGATGCCGCATTCCTTTCGGCAGGCGACTATCACCACCACATCGGCCTCAACACCTGGGAAAGCCACGGCGGTACGCCGCCGCCGCCCGGCCACACCGGCCTCTACCACAGCGCCTTTCTCTATCCCGACCGCGCCAGCCTTGGCGATGCGCTGCGCCGGGTCGTCACGGCAGGCATCGCGCTGGACGGCGCCGCCGATCATGGCGTCAGCGAGGCGCTCTACCTGCGCGACCCCGACGGCAACGGCGTCGAGCTGTACCGCGACCGGCCAAAGGCCGACTGGCCGCGCGATGCGGACGGTACGCTGAAGATGGGAAATGCCCCTCTCGACCTCGACGCGCTGCTGGCCGACGCGGGCTAAGTCGGCTGGACCGCACCCCATGACCGGCCTAGAGTGCCGCCGGTTGAGGGGGAGACAGGACGCATGGCGACCGGCACGAACATTCGCACCTTTTTCGAAGGCACCTGGCACAACGGTGATGTGCCGATCATGCGCGCCGCCGACCACGGGTCCTGGCTCGGGACCACGGTCTTTGACGGCGCGCGGTATTTCGAAGGCATCGCCCCCGACCTTGCCGCGCATTGCGCCCGCGTAAACCGCTCGGCCAATGCGCTGATGATCACCGCCACCGTCTCGCCCGATGACATGGTGGCGATTGTGCGCGAGGGGCTGGCGCAATACCCCAAGGACCGCGCCGTCTATATCCGGCCGATGTACTGGGCGCTGGATGGCGGCGATCTGGGCGTCGTGCCAAAGGAAGGCTCGACCGGGTTCGCCGTCTGCCTTGAAGAGATCCCGATGGCTCAACCCGAGGCCGCAACGACGCTGACCACCACAGGCTTTCGCCGCCCGGTTCTGGAAAGCTCGGTGGTGAACGCCAAGGCGGGCTGCCTCTACCCCAACAACGCTCGGATGCTGGCCGAGGCACGGACCAAGGGCTACGGCAACGCGCTGGTCGCCGATGCCATCGGCAACGTCGCCGAAACCGCCACCGCCAATGTCTTCATGGTCAAGGACGGCGAGGCGTTCACCCCGGTTGGCAACGGCACCTTCCTGGCCGGGATCACCCGCGCCCGCCACATCGCGAACCTGCGCGCCGACGGGGTAAGGGTGCATGAGGCGGTGCTGAGCTTTGACGATTTCCGCCACGCCGACGAGGTCTTCCTGTCCGGCAACATGACCAAGGTCACCCCGGTCACCGAATTCGACGGCACCAACTACCAGATCGGCCCCGTTACCCGCCGCGCCCGGCAGCTTTACTGGGATTGGGCGCACTCGGTGTGACCCCGCGCAACCCCGTTGCGTGGCGGCGCGGCTCGGGCCATGATCCGCGCCGATAGGGGGGCCAAGCCCATGCGTAAATTCCTCGTCGTGCTCGACGACAGCCGCGAATGCCTGAACGCGATGCGATTCGCCTCGATGCGGGCGGCGCATACCGGCGGCGGGGTGATGATCCTGTCGATCATCCCGCCGGAAGAATTCCAGCACTGGATCGGCGTCGGCGACATCATGCGCGACGAGGCGCGCGAGCGGATCGAGGCGCATTTCGAGGTCTTCGCGAAATGGATGCGCGACAAGCACGGCGTCGATCCCGAACTAGTGATCCGCGAGGGCGAACCGGTGCCGGAAATCCTGTCGCAGATCCGCGAGGACCCCGAGATCGGCATCCTGGTCTTGGGCGCAGGTGACGACAATTCCGGGCCGGGCCCGCTGGTCAGCCAACTGACCCGCTCGGCAGGCAACCTGCCGATCCCGATCACCATCGTGCCCGGGGAGTTGTCGAAGGAACGGCTGGAGGCGGTGACCTGAGGGGATAGGGCGACAGTGATGTCTGCTTTGAGCCCAAAGTG
>JBBKVJ010000442.1:0-10930 GCA_037968375.1 Paracoccaceae bacterium
TTGCCGTCGCCATCCTTGCGCTGACCGCTTTCCATCACGTGGCTGATCAGCGTCTTGATGGTGATCGTCTCGCCCGCCGCGGCCGTGTCAGGCACGCGCACCCGGGGTTTTACGTCTTCTGCCATTTTGTCGTTCCTCCTGGTGCCTCAGCCGCCGCAGCCGCCGATGGTGACCTTCACGGTATTCGATGCCTTGACGAAGCTGCCGTCAGCCATCTTGGCGATAGCGACAACCTCTTGAGTTCCGGCCAGTCTGATCCGGGTCGAGGCGGCCTGCGCGGCGGCCAGCGGGCCAAAGGTGAACGTGCCGACGTCGGGGTTCGGGTTGCCGGTGGCCAAGAGCATGATCGCCACCGCGCCGGGGGCGGCGACGCTGACCGGGACGGTGTTGCCGTTCTCGGCAATCTCGGGCGTGGTCAGCACCAGCGCACCGCCGCCGGTGACCTCGGCGCCGCCGGTGAAGGCGGCGATGGAGTCCTCGGTCGTCGCATAGGCGGCGGCGGGCAGCAATGTCAGCGCGGCGAAGCTTGCGCCAAGTGCCAGTGTCTTGCGTCGTGTCAGTGTCATGGCGTCCTCCTTCGGGCGTGAGCGGCCGTTGCGCGGCCTACTCCTTGAGGGTCATCAGATAGGCGACCAGGTCCTCGATCTGCTGCGCAGTCAGGATCGGCGGCAGCGGTTCGGTGGCGGGTTTCGACGTATAGTCGACGCCGGGGCGGATATAGCCCGAGGCCTTGTAGAATGACGGCATGATCGTGCCGTCGTAGGTGCCTTTGGCGTTTGCGACGATGCCGCGCAGTTGGGTTTCGTCCCAGCGGTCGGCGACGCCGTCAAGCGACGGGCCGACATTGCCGTGGAACGGCACGGTGTCGATCAGGGCGGTGACCGAATGGCAGGCGATGCAGTTGCCGTCGCCCTTGCCGGCGAACACCTCGTACCCGGCGTCGGCATCGCCGGAGGCGCCGCTGACCGAGGTCGCGACGGCGCCATATTCATCGAACTGCACATCGTCGGGGGCCACTTCGGCGGCGCTGGCCAGACTGGCGGCGATCAGGCCCGCGATGGTGCAAAGAATCTGAAATCTCATGAAGTCTTCTCCCCGGTCGGCTTCATCTTGGGGCCACGTTACTCAGGCTTTGGCAAGTGTTGCAAGAACAAATCTCGTTTTCTGCATGTTTCCGCGCTGCAGCGTGAACGAGGGACGTTTGCGTGATCGCGTATGGCGTGTGGCGAATGCGGAACAAGGGCGGCGGCCGTCCGGTGGGGCGGTCAGCCGCTGTCCGGACCGCATGCGCGGCTGTTCCGGGCGGGTCTATGGGCCGGCGCTACTTTGCGGCCGCTTCCAGCATTCTGGCGTGGTATTTCTGGAAATGCTCATCGCCCTCATAGCCGCGTTCCACGACCCAGGTCAGCAGGTGTTCGGTGGTATCGGGTCCGAAGGCGCCGGGCATGGTGGCGACGGCGGCTTCGGCGGCGGTGCCGGTATCGGGCGCCTTCTCGGGCAGGAACATCATCGTCGGCGTGAACATGACACCCCAGCGCCGGGCCATATCCTTTTCCGACATCGTCGTGCCGTCGAAATCGGTGACCTCGACATCGCCAAACAGGTTCATCTGCACGACGAAATATTTCTCGCGGATCAGCGCGTCGATCTGCGGCTGGGGGAACACCTCTTGGTGCATCTTGTTGCAGTAGATGCAGCCGCGCTGTTCGAAGATCACCAGCAGGCGCTTGCCCTCGGCAGTGGCTTCGGCCAGATCCTCGGTCATGTCCTTGAAGGTTTCGCGCAGCCATTCAGGCTTGTGTAGCCCGTCGTCGCCGAGTTCGGCGGCGAAGACCGGCAGGGCAAGGGCAATGGCGGCGATGAAGGCGATGAGGCGTGTCATGCGGAGCCTTTCATGTGGTTAGCGGAGCGACCAGCTCCAATCGAAATTCCGGATCAGCCAGTCGGCGATCCGGTTCACGTTGTTGGTGGCGATCAGGACCGCGAACAGAATCAGCATAACCCCCATCACCTTTTCCACATAGCCCATGTATTTCCGGTTGCGCGCCATCCAGGCCAGGAACGGCCGGGCGAACATCGCGGCGACGACGAACGGCAGCGTCATCGCCAGGCCGAAGGTCAGGACCAGACCGGTGCCCTGCATCAGGGTTTCCTTGGTCGCCGCGATCATCAGGATCGAGGCCAGCACCGGGCCGACGCAGGCGGTCCAGCCAAAGCCGAAGGCGAGGCCCATCAGGTAGGCGCCGACGATGGTCGAGGGGTCGGCTTTGCTTTCCATCCGTGCCTCGCGCATCAGGAACGGGATCCTGAACAGCCCCAGAAAGTGCAGGCCGAAGACGAAGATGATCGCGGCGGCGATGTAGCTTAGCTCATCCATCCACATCCGGAAGCCCTGGCCAAGGGCGGTGGCACCAAGACCAAAGAGGCCGAAAATCGTGGTGATGCCCAGCGCGAAGAACAGCGCCGAGATGACCAGGCGGCGCTGGGCGCCCGGCGCAATGGCGCCGTCGCCGCGCAGTTCGGACATCGAGATGCCGGCCATGTAGCTGAGGTAGAACGGCACCATCGGCAGCACGCAGGGCGAGAAGAACGCCAGAAGGCCGGCCAGCGCCGCGCCCAGAAAGGAGACATCCTGCATCATAGTATCGGGGTCCAACCTTGCCACGGATGGGGAAACATATTACATTTTCGATATGTTTTGGAAGGGCCGATGATGGCGATAGTGCGCGGCTTTGCGATCTGGCTTCTGGCCTGTGCCGCCCCGGCGCTGGCCGAGGTGCGGCTGGTGATGGTCGAACAGCCCGGCTGCGTCTATTGCCTGCGCTGGAATGCCGAGGTCGGTGACGCCTATGCAAGCACTGCCGAAGGCCGGATCGCGCCGTTGCTGCGGGTGCAGATCCGCGATGCGCTGCCAGAAGGCGTCAGTTTCACGCGCCCGGCGGTGTTCACGCCGACCTTCGTTCTGACGCAGGATGGCGCCGAGGTTGGCCGGATCGAGGGCTATCCGGGCGAGGATTTTTTCTGGCCGCTTCTGGGCCAGCTGATCGAGACACTGCCCGCAGAGATGAAAGAGGACCCCGGATCATGACACGCCTTGCCCTTGCCCTTGCCCTTTGCATTGCCGCCGTCACGGCCCCTGTGGCCACTGCCGCGCAGGACAGCGGCCCGTTCGTCGAGTTTCGATCATTGACGCCCGAAGTGGCCTTGAAGATGGCGGTGGCGGCGATGGAAGACTGTCGCGCCGGCGGTTATCAGGTGGGCGTCGCCGTGGTCGACCGTTCCGGCGTGACGCAGGTGTTCCTGCGTGACCGCTTTGCCGGCGCCCATGTCGAGGAGACGGCGATCCGCAAGGCCTGGACGGCGGTCAGTTTCCGCACCGACACGATTGCGCTGGATCAGCAGACCCAGCCGGGGTCGATTTCGGCGGGCATCCGTGATATTTCGCGACCGCTGCCGTTGGGCGGCGGGGTTCCGGTGAACGCCGGCGAGGGTGACCTTGTGGCCGGGATCGGGGTTTCGGGCGCGCCGGGGCCGGATATCGACGATGATTGCGCGCGCGCCGGGATTGCCGCAATCGAGGACGAAATTGCGTTCTGAACGGCGCGTGCTGGCGGGAGCAGGGGACATGGCGACACTGGCAATGGACGGCGCGGATGTTATCGATTCCGGCGATATGGTCGAAAAGGCCCAGGCGGCGGCTGCGTTTCTGAAGGCGCTCAGCCACGAGGGGCGGCTGATGATTCTGTGCCATCTGACGACCGGCGCGAAATCGGTGACCGAGCTTGAGACGCTGTTGTCGTCGCGCCAGGCGGCGGTCAGCCAGCAGCTGGCCCGGCTGCGTCTGGAGGGCATCGTGTCAAGCGAGCGCGACGGCAAGGCGATCTATTATTCACTGTCCGACCCGAAAGCCGCGCGGGTGATCGCGCTGATTTACGAGATGTTCTGTACCGACGACGGCGACTGAGCGGGGCGGGCGGTTGTGACGCTGTTTTCGGTCGGCGCTTGAGAGGGCAACGGCTGACCGCGGGGGGCCGCAGCACGCCAACGCTCAGCGCTTTATGGCCAAACCCCGCCCCAGTTCAATCGTCGCGCCAGCGTCACCGTCGCGGCTGCCCGGCGGGCCATAGGCACGCCTACGGCGTGACGGGGCGGTCAGCGTCGCCTTTGGCGCTTGGACCAATGGCGCACCAATGGCGACCCCGGTGGGCTTCGCCCTTTGTTCCGGGCAAGGTGCATCGTTCTTGCGCCGTGCTATTCTGCCCATTGCCACGGGCGGCTGAACTCGCCCAGCACCTTGGCTACCGCCGCATCCTCGACGCTGCCGGTGCGCGACAACTCGGCGACCAGCCCCTTTTTCTTGTGCTCGACCACCCGCACGACATCGGCATTCACACCCGCCTCTGTCAGCGCCGCGCCATAGACCCGCGCGATCGCCAGCTTGCGCAATTCGTTCTTCAGGATTTTGCCCACTGCGGTCTTCGGCAGTTCCGGCAGGATCTCGATATGTTTCGGCATCGCGGCGCGTTCGCGGATATGCGCCTTGGCGTGGTCCATCAATTCCTCGGCCGTCGCGTGGGCGTCCTTGACCAGTTCGACATAGGCGCACGGCAGTTCGCCCGCGAAGGCATCGGGTTGCCCGATGGCGCCGACCGAGGCGACGGCGGGATGGCCCGACAGGCCGCTTTCGATCTCTTCGGGGTCGATGTTGTGGCCGCCCCGGATGATCAGGTCTTTCGCCCGTCCGGTGATCCAGAGATAGCCGTCCGCGTCGATCCGGCCCAGATCGCCGGTGCGCAGATAGCGCAGTTCGGCGAAGAGGTCCTTGTTCTTGTCGGGGTCGTGATAGGTGTTGCCATCGAAGACGCCGGGGTTGGCAACGCAAATCTCGCCGACCTCATCGGTGCCGCACTGGCCGGTGACACTGCCGTCGCTGCCCATCTTCAGGATGCGCAGGTCGGTATAGGGCATCGGGATGCCGACCGAGCCGACCTTCTTGGAGCCATCGACCGGGTTGCACGACACCAGGCAGGTGGCCTCGGTCAGCCCATAGCCCTCGGCGATCTCGACGCCGGTGGCTTTCTTGAAGCGGTTGTACAACTCGATCGGCAAAGGTGCCGAGCCCGAGATCGCGGTTTTCAGCGACGAGACATCGGCATCGACCGGACGCTGCATCAGCGCCGATATGGCGGTCGGCACGGTGATCAGGAAGGTGACGCCCCAGCGTTCGATCAGCTTCCAGAAATTGTCGAAGACGCCCTCGCCGCGATAGCCCGCTGGCGTCGGCAACACCATGTGGGCGCCGGACGCGATGCAGGACATCAGGATCGGATAGGCGGCAAAGACGTGGAACAGCGGCAAGGGGCAGATCAGCACGTCGGTTTCATCGAACAGCAGCCGCCCGCCGAGCCAGCCGTTGTAGACCATCCCGGAGACCCGGTGCTGTGCCACCTTGGGCATCCCGGTGGTGCCGCCGGTGTGGAAATAGGCAGCGACGCGATCATCCTTGGGGTCGTCGAAGGTCAGACGATCCGAAGGCTGCTTGTCGCATTCGGCGTTGAAATTCATCACGTCGGCGCGGTGGTCGACCGGGTTCTTCGGGCGCACCAAAGGCACGATCCAGGATTTCGGCGGCGTCAGGTAGCGGCAGAGATCGACCTCGAGCACGGTCTTGACGTTGGGTGCGAATTGCACCGCTTCGGCGGCCTTTTGCGGAACGTCGGTTTTCGGGAAGGCCTTCAGCGTGACCAGCACCTTTGCCTTGGTCTCGCGCAAGATGGCGCTGATCTGTTCCGGTTCCAGAAGCGGGTTGATCGGGTTGACGATGCCCGCGACGGCACCGCCCAAAAGCGCCACCGCCGTCTCGGTCGCGTTCGGCATCAGGTAGGCGATGGTATCGCCGGGGCCGATGCCAAGGCTGCGGAACAGGTTCGCGGCCTGAGTGACCCGGGCGTGCAGGTCATTCCAGGTCAGCGTTTCGGCCTTGGAATTCGGTGCCGACAGGATCTGGAACGACACCGCCGGTCGGGGGCCGTGTTTGTCACGCGTCGCGGTCAGGAAATCGTATATCGTGGCAGGCGCCTTGCGGTCGGCCCAGCTCATCTCGGCCTGCACCGCATCGCGGTCGGCCATCGTTGCAAATCGTCCCATCGTCAGCCCTCCCTGCCGCCCGTTATCGGGCGGTCCTGTTGCGGGGAGGATGCGAAGAAACCGCGCGCCGTGCAAGCGTTACGCTGCGCCCGGCGCGCGGTTTGGCCAAAGTGGTGGCCTGTGGCGGCCTACTTCGGGATGCGCAGGTTCTGGCCGGGATAGATCTTGTCGGGGTCCGACAGCATCGGCTTGTTGGCCTCGAAGATCTTCATGTAGTCATTGGCGTTGCCCAGCGTCTTCTTGGCGATGCCGGACAGCGTGTCGCCCTTTTGCACCGTGTAGAAGGTCGGATCGTCGCCCGGAATGTCGTCTTCGACCTTGGCCACACCCGACACGTTGCCGGCGGCCATGATGATCTTTTCCTTCATCTCCTGGTTCAGGGCCTTGCCGCTGACCTTGACCTTGTCGCCATCGACCTTGAAATCAAGGCCAGACGTATCGAGGCCCAGATCTTTCATCTCTTTCTTCAGCGCTGCTTCGCGCGGCGCCTCGGAGGCCTCGGCGGCGCCGAAAATCGACTTGCCGGCCTCTTTCACAAAATCCCAAACACCCATTGTTCTATTCCCTCGTTGTTATGATCAATAAGACAGAACGCGGGAGTGGCCGGGCAGTTCCCGCGCGAGGGAAACTCTATTCCGCCGCCAGCCCTTCGGTGAACTGCAGCCGCGCCAGACGCGCGTAGAGACCGCCCTCGGCGACCAGCGCCTCATGCGTGCCTTCGGCAACGATCCGGCCGGCGTCGAACACCAAAATCCGGTCGGCTTTTTTCACCGTGGCCAGACGGTGTGCGACGATCAGCGTGGTGCGGCCTTCGCTCATCGCCTCAAAGGCGTTTTGCACGGCGCGTTCGCTTTCGGCGTCCAGCGCGCTGGTCGCCTCGTCCAGCAGCAGGATCGGCGCGTCGCGCAGGATCGCGCGGGCGATGGCGATGCGCTGCTTCTGGCCGCCCGACAGCATCACGCCGCGTTCGCCGACATAGGTGTCATAGCCCTCGGGCAGGGCGCTGAGAAACTCGTGCGCGGCGGCGGCCTGGGCGGCGTGTTCGACCTCGGTGTCCGACGCGGTCGGGCGGCCAAAGCGGATGTTTTCGCGCGCACTGGCGGCAAAGATCACCGGGTCTTGCGGCACCAGCGCGATGGCGTGGCGGAAATCGGAGCGCGCCATGTCGGGCAGGGCGATACCGTCGATGGTGATGCGCCCCTCTTGCGGGTCGTAGAACCTGAGGAGCATCTGCAGGATCGTCGTCTTGCCAGCGCCCGACGGGCCGACGAGGGCCACGGTTTCGCCCGGTTTGACGGCAAAGCTGATCCCGTCGAGCGAGGCCGCCGCCGGGCGCGACGGGTAGTGGAACCGCACGCCTTCGAACGCGATCTCGCCGCGCGCGGGATGTGGCAGCGGCACCGGATGTGCGGCATCCTGCACGGTGTCGGTGACGTGCAAAAGCTCGACCAGCCGTTCGGTCGCCCCCGCCGCGCGCTGCAACTCGCCCCAGATTTCCGACAGGGCCGCGACCGACGACGCCACCATCACCGCGTAGATCACGAACTGCACCAGTTCGCCGGGACTCATCGCGCCGCCGCGCACGTCGCGCGCGCCGATCCAGAGGACGCCGACGATGCCCGAGAACACCAGGAAGATGACGATCATCGTCATCACCGAGCGGGTGCCGATCCGCCTGACCGAGGTGGTGTAGCTTTGCTCGGTCACCTCGGCGAAGGCGCTGCGACTTTCCCGCTCGTGCGTGAAGGCCTGCACAGTCTGCACCGACAGCAAGGCCTCGGAGGCGCTGCCCGAGGATTGCGCGATCCAGTCCTGGGTCTGCTTCGACAGCACCCGCATCCGGCGGCTGAGGAACACGATGGGCAGGATCACCACCGGCACGATCAAAAGGACGAGGCCGGTCAGCTTGCCGGATGTGAAGCTCATCAGCACCAGACCGCCCGCGAACATCAGCGAGTTGCGCAAGAACCACGACGCTGACGAGCCGATCACCGACAGGATCAGGGTGGTGTCGGTGGTGATCCGGGACAGCACCTCGCCGGTCATGATCTTTTCGTAGAAGGCGGGGCTCATCCCCACCATCCGGTCGAAGATCGCCTTGCGGATATCGGCGACGACGCGTTCGCCCAGGCGGCTGACGATGTAGAACCGGATGCCCGAGCCCAGAGCGAAGAGGGCGGCGATACCAAGGGCGGCGCCGAAATACTGGTCAAGCAGGCCCGCGTCCGAATTGAAGCCATCGACGACGCGGCGGACGGCCAGTGGCAGGACCAGCGACACCGCAGCGGTGAAGACCAGTGCGACCACCGCGGCCAGCGCCAGTATGCGGTAGGGCCGTACGAACGGCCAAAGCCCGGCCAGCGCGCCGACGCGTTTCGATCCTGCGCGGTCTTCATCGGTCGGGACGGGCGATCTGGCCATTTCAAGCACTCCTCGGGCCTCTCTTAGGCGGGGCCGAGGCCCGGAACAAGCGGCGGATGGTCGCAAAGATGCGCTGCTGTCGCCTGGAAAAGGGCGGTTTCGCAGAGGCTGCGGGTGAGGCGATCAGAAGAGGCAGAAGCTTCGAGGCGGGCGACCGGAACCGCAATTTTCTTCGGCCAATACGCGCAGATCCGGGCATCTCTTCGAAGAGTGTCGCGGCACCGTGAAAAAAAAGGATGGCTTCCTGCGCCCGATGTCCGATCATTGCCCCGCCCCGGGGACAGTGCGGGGCGCATAGGGGAGAAACCTGATGTCGAAAACCTTTGTCGCAGCCTTTGATGGCAGCGAAGCTGGGCGACGCGCGGTCGATTTCGCGGTCGCGCAGGCCAAGGCGGGGGGCGCGTCGCTGCTGATCGCGCATGTTCTGGAATGGTCGCCCTACAGCTTCCTCACACCCGAAGAGATCGAGGAGCGTCACGCGCGCCGCAACAAAGAGCTTGAGCGCGCCGAAAAGGCGATTTTGGCGCCGTTGATGGCCTCGCTGAAGGATTCGGGCGTCAAGGTCGAGACTACGGTGAAGTTCGGCCATATCGCCGAAACGTTGTGCGATATCGCGAAAAAGGTGGGCGCCGAACAAATCATCATCGGGCGGACCGGCCAGTCGACGATCGCCACCCGTATTTTCGGCTCGGTCGCGGGATCGCTGGCGCAGATCGCGCCAGTGCCCTGCACCATCGTGCCTTGAACCAGAAAAATTGAGGGATAGTCACATGAATTTCAGATTGGACACGCGCGCATTGCTTGCCGCGGCCTCGCTTGCGGCGAGTGCCGGAGCGGCCCAGGCGCAGACACTTGACGACACCATCAACAGCATCTTCGCCTCTTCGACGGGATGGTTCGTCAACTTCATCTTCTCGAACTTTCCGGGAACCAGCTTTCCCTGGATCGTGGCCTGGCTGGTCGTCGGGGCCTCGGTCTTCACGCTTTATTTCGGCTTCATCCAGTTCCGGGCCATCCGGCACTCGATCGAACTGGTCAAGGGCGATTATTCGGACCCCGATGACGCGGGCGAGGTCAGCCACTTTCAGGCGCTGGCGACGGCACTTTCGGGCACCGTCGGCCTGGGCAATATCGCCGGTGTCGCGGTGGCCGTGGGTATCGGCGGTGCGGGGGCGACGTTCTGGATGATCCTTGCGGGTCTTCTGGGCATGGCGGCCAAGTTCACCGAATGTACGCTGGGCGTGAAGTATCGCAACGAATATGCCGACGGCACGGTTTCTGGCGGGCCGATGTACTACCTGACCAAGGGCTTTGCCGAGCGCGGTCTGCCGGGTGGCAAGTTCCTGGCGGTGCTGTTCTCGATCTTCTGTATCCTCGGCGCACTTGGTGGCGGCAACATGTTCCAGGCCAATCAGGCACACCAGCAATTGACGGGTGTGTTCGGGGTTTATCCGGGCTGGATCACCGGGGTGATCTTTGCAGCCATCGTCTTTGTCGTCATCATCGGCGGTGTGAAATCCATCGCGCGGGTGACCGAAAAGGTCGTGCCGTTCATGGGTATCCTTTACGTCTCGGCCGCGATGATCATCATCTTGATGAACATCGGCGCGGTCGGTGCGGCGTTCAGCCAGATCTTCGCGGGTGCCTTCACCGGCATGGGCGTTGTCGGCGGTATCGCGGGTGCGCTGATCCAGGGCTTCAAGCGGGCGGCGTTCTCGAACGAGGCGGGCGTCGGCTCGGCGGCCATCGCCCACTCGGCGGTGCGCACCAAGGAACCGATCACCGAGGGCCTTGTGTCGCTGCTGGAGCCGTTCATCGACACCGTGGTGATCTGCACGATGACAGCGCTTGTCATCATCATCACGCAACAGCTGATGATCGATCCCACAACCGGGCTGTATGTGATCTCGGAAGGCCGGATCGCCACTGTCGGCGGCACCTCGGGCGTCGGCCTGACCTCGGCGGCATTCGCCTCGGCGTTCTCGTGGTTCCCGTTCATACTGGCGATCGCGGTGGTGCTGTTCGCGTTCTCGACGATGATCTCGTGGTCCTACTACGGGCTGAAGGCCTGGACCTTCCTCTTCGGCGAGGGCAAGACGCAGGAGATGATCTTCAAGCTGATCTTCTGCCTTTTTGTGGTCATTGGTGCGGCGGCCAGCCTTGGCCCGGTCATCGATTTCTCGGATGCGGCGATCTTCGCGATGGCGATCGTGAACATCCTTGGCCTCTACATGCTGATGCCGATCGTGAAGCGCGAGCTGCACAGCTACATGTCACGCCTGAAGTCGGGCGAGATCAAGAAGTTCGCCAAAGCCGCCTGAGACGGCGCGCATGACACCAAAGCCGGGCGGGAAACTGCCCG
>JBBKVJ010000443.1:0-8177 GCA_037968375.1 Paracoccaceae bacterium
CCCGGCCCGAGCCATCGACCAGCCCGCCCAATATCCCCGACGCCCCCATGATCCGCCCGTTGGCCAGCAGAAACAGCGCCGCAGCACCGCCGATCATCACCCCGCCCAAAGCGCCCATGATCCAGTCGAATTCCAGCATGTCAGGTCATCCTCCAGCCCTCATTGATCGGGCCTCAAAGCGTGTTGATCGGGACCTTGAGATAGGTCTTGCCGTTGTCCTCGGGCTTTGGAAATTGTCCGGCCCGCATGTTGACCTGCAACGACGGCAGGATCAGCTTGGGCGCGCCCAGCTTGGCATCGCGCTCGGTGCGCATCTTGATGAACTCAGCGCGGCTGTGGCCCGCCCCGACATGCCGGTTCGCCGCTTTTTGCTGGCCCACCGTCGATTCCCAGGCGTAGACGTCGCGCCCCTCGGCCTTGTAGTCATGCGCGGTGAAGACCCGGGTCTGATCCGGCAGCGCCAGAATGCGCTGCACCGATTCCCACAACTGCTCGGCCGATCCGCCGGGGAAATCGCAACGCGCGGTGCCGAAATCGGGCATGAACAGCGTGTCACCGACAAAGGCCGCATCGCCGATCACATAGGTCAGGCACGCCGGTGTATGGCCCGGCGTGTGCATCACATCGCCTCGCATCTGGCCGATGTGAAAGCTGTCGCCATCCTTGAAAAGCCGGTCAAATTGGCTGCCATCGCGTTGAAACTCGGTGCCTTCGTTGAAAATCTTGCCGAACGTGTCTTGCACCACGGTGATCTGGTCACCGATTCCGATCTTGCCGCCGATCTTGTCCTGCAGATAGGGCGCCGCCGACAGGTGATCGGCATGGACATGGGTTTCCAGAATCCACTCCACCTCCAGCGCCTCGGCCCGCACATGCGCGATCAAGGCATGGGCCGACACCGTCGAGGTGCGTCCCGAGGCATGGTCGAAATCCAGAACGCTGTCGACGATCGCCGCCTTGGCGCTCATCGGGTCGCGCACGATGTAGGACACGGTATTGGTCGCCTCGTCGAAAAACGCGGTCACTTGCGCAGACATGGGTCCCTCCAGTTGCTGCTTCGCTACATCATATGCCAATTTTGATATATGTTTCAAGTGTACTTCCGACAAGCGCTTGACCTTGATCAAAGCACAGGCGAGCCTGCGGGGCGAAGGATGCTTTGACCCAAGGGAGGTAGCCCGATGATTTCGGTGGCAGAGCGAAAAAAGACACTCGAGGCGCGGCTGGCCGAACTTGAGGGCCGTTTGCAGCATATCGAGGATGAACTGGACAAGCCCACCGACAAGGATTGGGAGGATGCCGCGGTCGAGCGCGAGGATGACGAGGTCCTTGAAAGCATGGGCGAGGCCGGGGTGCAGGAGATCGAGATGATCCGCGCAGCACTGGGCCGGATCAAAGCCGGTGACTATGGCGATTGCGTCAAATGCGGCGAGACGATTTCCGAGGAACGGTTGAATGTCGTCCCCGCCACGCCGTTTTGCCGCAACTGCGCGATGTGACGCGGGCGTGACTTTGGCGTGACCCTGGGGGGGTCGGCATTGCCCGGCGGGCAATGCCGCCTGCCTGAGGGGATCGAAGGCTTAGGGATCTGGGCCGAGGCGCAGGTGTCACGGGCGGCGCGCTGGCAGGAACGGCCGTCCCGGTGCCGGGAATCCTCGCCGTCGCGTCCGATACCAAAGGCCGAATGCACTTTGCGCCGCAGCTACGGCGCGGCGGTGCCTTTTCCCGCAGCGCTGGCGCTGAAAGAGGCTGGGTTGGCAGCGCATAGGCCGCGCGTCTCACTGCCGCTCGGCCACCTTCGCGGCATCCCAAAGCGCATCCATTTCGGCCAGATCGCTGTCCCCGGGCCGCTTGCCGCGCCCCGCAAGGGCCGCCTCGATCCAGGCGAACCGGCGCATGAACTTGGCGTTGGTGGTCCGTAGCGCTGCCTCGGGATCAACCTTCAGATGCCGTGCCAGATTGGCCATGACGAACAGCAGATCGCCGAACTCCTCGGCCACTTCAACCTCAGACAAACGCTCGCGCGCCTCGGTCAACTCGCCCGCCTCCTCGACGATCTTGGCCAGCACATGGCTGGCATCGGGCCAGTCGAACCCGACCCGCGCGGCGCGTTTTTGCAATTTCACCGCACGGGTCAGTGCCGGCAGGCCCAGCGCGATGCCGTCCAGCGTGCCCGCAGGCCCTCGTTCCGCCGCCTTCGTCGTTTCCCAATCGACGGTCTGCTGATCTGCGGTCTTGTCGCGGCTGTCGGCCCCAAAGACATGCGGATGCCTGGCGACCATTTTGTCGCTGATCCCGGTCGCAACGCCCGCGAAATCAAACAGCCCCGCCTCTTCGCCCATCCGCGCGTGATAGACGACCTGCAACAAGAGATCGCCCAATTCGCCGGGCAGTTCACCCCAGGCCTGCCGCTCGATCGTGTCGGCTACCTCATAGGCCTCTTCGATCGTGTAGGGTGCGATCGAGGCAAAGTCCTGTTCGATATCCCAGGGGCAGCCGCCCACCGGGTCGCGCAGCCGCGCCATGATCTCAAGAAGCCGCGACAATGCGGCGTCGGGGCTTGCGGGGGGAGGGGCGTTCGTGGTCATGGTCAGGGAATAGTCCGAAATCCGGGGGGAAGTCACCATGCCCGTTATCAACCGCATCGCCGCAATGGCCGACGAGATGCAGGGCTGGCGCCGCTGGATGCACCGCCACCCCGAACTGAAATTCGACCTGCCCAAGACTGCGGCCTTCGTCGCCGAGCGGCTGCATGAATTCGGCGTCGATGAGGTGCATGAGGGTATCGCCACCTCGGGCATCGTCGCGATCATCAACGGGCGCGGAGAGGGCCCGACCATCGGGTTGCGCGCCGACATGGACGCGCTGCCCATCGCCGAGGAAACCGGCGTGGACTATGCCTCGGAACATCCCGGCGCGATGCATGCCTGCGGCCATGACGGGCACACCACGATGCTGCTGGGAGCGGCCAAATACCTGGCCGAGACGCGCAATTTTTCAGGCAGGGTGGCGCTGATCTTTCAGCCCGCCGAAGAGGGTGGCGGCGGCGCCGAGGTGATGGTGCGCGAGGGCATGATTGAGCGGTTCGGCATCGCCCGGGTCTTTGCCCTTCACAACGCGCCGAATGTGCCGGTAGGCCATATGGTCACGACACCCGGTCCGATCATGGCGGCGGTGGATACGTTCGATATTACCGTCACCGGGCGCGGCGGCCATGGCGCGATGCCGCATGAGGCCGCCGATCCGATCATCGCCGCGGTTGGCATCGTTCAGGCGATCCAGACCATCGTCAGCCGCAACAACTATGCGCTGGACGATCTGGTGGTCTCGGTCACTCAGATCCACACCGGCACCGCCGACAACATCATCCCCGCCACCGCCTGGATCAACGGCACGGTGCGCACTTTCGACCCCGAGGTGCAGAAGATGGTGATGGACAGGCTTGGGGCCATCGTGGCCGGGCAGGCCGCGTCTTATGGCGTCACCGCCGATCTGACCTACGAGGTCGGCTATCCCGCCACCGTGAATGACCCCGAGCAATCCGCCTTTGCGGCCGAAGTGGCGCGTGAGGTGTCGGGTGACAAGGCGGTCGAGGCCGAGGGTGGACGCGAGATGGGGGCCGAGGATTTCGCCTATATGCTGGAAAAGCGGCCCGGCGCGTATCTGTTCCTCGGGCAGGGCGAAAGTGCCGGCCTGCATCACCCGGAATATGATTTCAACGACGAGGTGGCCCCGGTCGGCGCATCATTCTTCGCGCGGCTGGTGGAACGGGCACAGCCCGCTGGCTGAGCCGCCTCAGGCGGCGTCCGACGATTTGCGGCCCTCGTCCAGCCGGGCGACAAGTGCGGTTTCCAGGTCCTTGTTCAACGCCTTGGCGCGTTCGACATAGGCGGTATTCTCTTCGATCGGCAGGTTCGGCTTCCACAACTCGGCCAGTTCCCGCACTGCCGCGCGGTCATGTTTGTAGAAGGTGTGCTGCATCTCATCCGCCTCGTATTCGGAAAGACCGATATTCTCGAGCACATAGCGCCCGGCGCGCAGCGAGGCATCGAACATCTCGCGCACGATGTCGTTGGCACCGGCCTGATACAGTCGGTAGACATGCACCCGGTCATGCGCCCGGGCGACGATGTGCAGATCAGGCCGTTCGCGCCGCGCAAAGGCGGTCAGCCGCACCGCCGCGTCAATATCGTCCAGCGCCACGACCAGCACCTGCGCGGTGCGCAGGCCCGCGGCATGCAGCAGTTCGGGCCGGGTCGGGTCGCCATAAAACCCCTTGAAGCCGAACTTGCGCATCGTCTGGATGGTCGCCAGATCATTGTCCAGAACGATGGTCGCAAAGCCGGCACTTTGCACCAGCCGCTGCACCACCTGCCCGAACCGGCCAACGCCTGCGATGATCACCGGTTGCTGTTCGTCAATCTCGTCATGCGGCTGCGCGTCGGCGCGTTCGGCCAAGCGTTTCGAGATCTGCTCCCAGGCGATGAAGAACAACGGAGTCAGCAGCATCGACAGCGCCACGACCAGCAAAAGCTCCTGCGCCAGCGCCACCGGCAGGACGCTTTGCTGCAGCGAGAACGAGATCAGCACAAAGCCGAACTCGCCAGCCTGCGCCAGCCCCAGCGTGAACAGCCATTTGTCACGACCGCGCAGCCGGAACAGCAGCGCCAGCGCATATAAGACAAGGCCCTTCACCGCCATCACGCCAAGCGCGAGGCCCAGCAGCTTGAAGGGTTTCGAGAACAGCACCGCAAAGTCGATGCCCGCACCCACGGTAATGAAGAACAGGCCCAGAAACAGCCCCTTGAACGGTTCGATATCGGCCTCAAGCTCGTGCCGAAACTCCGAGTTCGCCAGAACCACACCCGCCAGAAAAGTGCCAAGTGCGGGCGACAGGCCGACGAGGATCATCAACTCGGCCACGCCGACCACGAACAGCAGCGATACCGCTGTGTTGATCTCGCGGATCCGCGCCATGTGGATGAACCGGAACACCGGGCGGGTCAGGTAATGCCCGCCCGCGATGATTAGTACAACCGCCGCGACGGTGACAAGGGTAACGCCCCAGGCGGGCAGGGTTTCGATGATGGCCAGCGCGCCGTGGCCGCCCTCATCGGGAATGATCCGCACCAGCGATCCGTCAGGTGCAATCGTCGGCATCTGCGACAGCGCCAGCAATGGCAACAGCGCCAGCATCGGGATCACCGCGATGTCCTGCGTCAACAGCACCGAAAACGCCGAGCGTCCGCCCGAGGTGTTCATCAGCTTCTTCTCGCTCAGCGTCTGCAGCACGATGGCGGTCGACGACAGCGCAAAAATCATGCCGACGGCGGTGGCGGTCTGCCAGGGCAGGCCCAGCATCACGCCCGCGCCCGCGATGATCCCGGTCGACAGAACAACCTGCAGCCCGCCCATCCCGATCAGCCGCTTGCGCATGTCCCACAGCGCCTTGGGTTCCAGCTCGAGCCCGATCAGGAACAGCATCAGAACGACGCCAAACTCGGCGATATGGCGCAGGTCCTCGGTCTCGGCGCCCATCGGGCCCAGCAAGGGCGCAATGATGATCCCCGCGATCAGGTAACCCAGGACTGATCCCAGCCCCAGCCGCACGGCGATCGGCACCGCGATGACGGCGGCACCCAGAAACACTGTGGCTTGAAGGAGAAAGCTTTCCATCGGCTCCCGCGCTGTAAGGGATGAATATTGCGCAAAGCTTAGTCTGCATGGCCGCGCGAAGTCCACGGGGCATGTCGGGGCAGGGGGTCACAACCCGCTGATAGCGGGCCTGAAGGGGATGACCCTCCGCCGTGGTGTCAGGCACCCATTATCGCCCGAACAAAGCACCCAGCCCGGTGACAAGGGCGAAACCCGCCGGGCAGCGGCTGACCGCCCCGTCACGCCGAAGGCTTGCCTATGGCACGACGGTCAGCCGCTATGGTGCCGTTGGCGTGACGGTTGAAGTCGGGGGATGCTCGACCATATAGCGAAGACCACCATCGTTGTTGCGGCAGCCCGCGATCATCCTTTGCCCTCTGCTGCGCTAACCTTGCCCGACCGGCAGCGGCGTGTCGGGTTTCACCCGCTCCATCACGATCTGGCTTTGCACGCGGCTGACGGCGGGATGCGGCAGCAGCACCTGCTGCACCAGCCGGTTCAGCGCGGCCAGATCGGTGCAATAGATGCGCAGCAGGTAATCAGCCTCGCCGGTTAGCGTCCAGGCGCCGGTGATCTCGGGCTGCTGGCGCGTCAGCCGGACAAAGTCGCGCGCGTTCGCCTCGGTATGTGTTGCCATCACGATCTGGATGAATGCCTGCACGCTCAGGCCGACCTTTTCAGGCACCACCTCAGCGCGGTAACCGCGGATATAGCCTTCGGCCTCCAGCCGCTGCCGCCGACGCCCGGCCTGACTGGGCGACAGGTTCAAGAGCTGGCCCAGCTCCTGCGCGGTCAGCATGGCGTTTTCCTGCAGCGCGGACAGAAGGTGGGAATCGGTCTGATCAAGCATGGCGCGGATTTCCTGCAATATGTGTCGTGTCTGCGCGTTGATTGAGCGTATATCGGGCTAAGTCCAACGAATAATGCGCACACCGCGCAAGTTGAATGCGGTATGCTCGGCCAAAGCGAACAGGAGATATTTCATGGGACCCTTCCCGCATGACGCACCCCGCGCCACCATCACGCCTGCGAATCCCGCCGGAACCGACGGCTTTGAATGGGTGGAATTTGCCCATCCCGAGCCGGAAAAGCTGCGCGAGCAGTTCGCCATGATGGGCTACACTCATGTCGCCACCCACAAGACCAAGGCGATCGAGTTGTGGCAGCAGGGCGATATCACCTACGTCCTGAACGCCGAGCCCGACAGCCACGCGACGCGCTTTGTCGATGAGCACGGCCCCTGCGCGCCGTCGATGGCCTGGCGCATGGTCGATGCCAGACACGCGCTGACACATGCGCTGGCCAAGGGGGCACGCGAATACACAGGCCCCGGCAAGGTGATGGATGTGCCCGCGATCGTCGGCATCGGCGGCAGCCTGATCTACTTCATCGACCAGTATCGCGACGCCAGCCCCTACAACGCCGAGTTCACCTGGGTGCACGACGCGCATCCAGAAGGTGTTGGGTTCTATTATCTCGACCACCTGACCCACAACGTCCACAAGGGAAACATGGACACCTGGTTCGATTTCTACGGTGACATCTTCGGCTTCAGACAGATCCGGTTCTTCGATATCGCCGGCAAGCATTCGGGGCTGCTCAGCCGTGCCTTGACCTCGCCCTGCGACCGTATCCGCATCCCGATCAACGAGGATCGCGGCGAGACCGGGCAGATCGTCGAATACCTCAAGCGCTACAATGGCGAGGGCATTCAGCACATCGCGGTCGGTGCGCGCGATATCTATGCCGCCACCGATGCGATTGCCGCGAACGGGCTGAAGTTCATGCCAAAGCCGCCCGATGCCTATTACGACCTCAGCCACGACCGGGTGCCGGGGCATGAAGAACCGATCGAGGCGATGAAGAAATACGGTGTGCTGATCGACGGCGAAGGTGTGGTTGACGGGCGCGAGACCAAGATCCTGTTGCAGATCTTCTCGAAGACGATGATCGGGCCGATCTTCTTCGAGTTCATCGAACGCAAGGGCGATGACGGCTTTGGCGAGGGCAATTTCAAGGCGCTGTTCGAGTCCATCGAGGCCGATCAGATCGCGCGCGGTGTCCTTACGGCCACGAAATAGCGCTGAAGACAGGATGCCACAGAGGGACAGAGCGTAGCGGCGCCCTGGGGGTGGTCAGACGCCTTCCGGTGGCGCTTGCGCGCCTTTGTTCCGGGCGGGTGCATTGCTCAGGCAATAAGGCGGAACGCGTGGCGCGGCCCTAGCCGCCTTGCCCGATCCGCAGCACGACGTTGCGGCCATTCTTGACCAGCCTGAGTTCGCGGTCGGAGATTGCCGCGACCCGGCCGCCATCGACGCGGTCGCCGACCTCGACCTTGACGTAGCGGCCCGAGGACAGGCGCACCAGCGCTCGGCGGTCCGAGGCCGAGCCGTAGATGCCGATCAGATTGACCTGGTTCAGCCGGATCGCGTTCTCGATGGTTGCCTGATCGGCGACCGAGGCGCGGGTCGGCAGGCGCGGCCCACCTGACGGGGCGGCGACGACGAGCCGGAAACCACCGT
>JBBKVJ010000444.1:0-4604 GCA_037968375.1 Paracoccaceae bacterium
GTTTACCCTTTGCCCTTCTATGTAAAGTTCTGCGTTAGGGTGTATGGTGACGAAAACACCGGTCTGCATGGGGCTCGAAGCGTCGTGGTGTCGAACAGTCCCATTCCGGCGTGCACGAAATCTGCGCAGCTCCCGGTCGGTTGCAGCGGCTTCGTCCCTGTGTCACTCGGCTACCTCTGCACACCCGCACGAAGTGTTCTGTGATTGTCTTCAGAACCCGCAAATGCTCGGCCGTAGTGTCGGCCCTGTTGGCGCCCTTCGTCGTGCGAGGCCAGAGTCGTTGTCTGGCGGGATTGTCGGCCTGCCATGCGTTCGCGATTGCCTCCCGCCGGGGTGTTGGCCCAAACGCATTGGATCTGGGCCAACGATGCTTCATCGATCCCTCTTTAAAGCCCGGCAGGATGCCGACGTGACCGGTTCGAAGGCACGACGCAGCGCTTGCACCTGGGCCAGTGTCGGCGATGGGTTACTGTCCCAGGAGCAGAGCCGGAGAAATTCGACCCAGGCCCATTCATTCTCGGTCAGTGTGCGTGCCTGCGATCGGCGCATCACGGTCAGAAGAGCATTGTCGGGGCGTTGATCTGTCACTTCCCGAAAACCGCTCGAATGACCGAACGCGCCCTTTGGCTCAGGCTAGGGTCGGAATGATCCGAGGCCTCGCGGAGAGCTGCCAGCCAGCCAACCTCGTTCCGGGTGACGATGGTGCCGAATACTTCCTCGATGGCGCGCATCGTCGTCTCACCGCCGTCCTGCTCGAATGCCAGCTTGAAGAGATGTCGGGGATCGGTGTCCAAGGCCTTGGCGAGGCTCGGCACCCGGTCGAGCGGCACCTTGCTCGCGCCAGACTTCAGCATCGAGATCATGTTGGGGTTCACGAACCCGGCCTCTTCGGCAATCTCGGCCTGGGTCTTCTTCGGTCTGAGTTCCAGCACCCGTGTCTCGATGAACTTCGCGAGCCGGGATCCGGCATAGGGCTTCTTCGGCATGTTTTCTCACCATATCTGACGTTTCGCACGTGTGCTGCTTATGTCGTCTATAGCGAGCTTGTTCTTGGGGATGACGTGGGTGTCGGCGGCGCTAAACTCCGGCGCTCACTATCCGATAAAGTGGCAGATCGACGCTCATCGCGAAGCAGGTTTCGAGCGAGCTCTCATGCGCCACAAGATCGGACCGATGCGTCTCGTTTGCAGTGCACGCTGCAGAGCCGCTGCAGTGGATCGAAAAAAAACTTCACCCATTTTGGGGTCGGTAACATGGTTACAAGAACTTCTTTAAGTATCTAATATTATTAAGCTTAATGAGGGTTCAAATCCCTCATCACCCACCATCGCCATTTCCGTGCCGTTGCACCCGCCGTGACAACGGCTGGAAGCTAACGCAGCACCGACAGCAGATTGGCGTAATCGTCCGTCCAGAGCGGACCTCCGTCGCTTTCAAGCCTGCGCCACCGCGTATCGGAGGCAAGGTCGGTGATCGCTGTATCATCGGTGGTCATCGCCACGACAACCGACGGCAATGCGCCCTTTTCGCGAATGCCGGGTTCATCGTGGTGCTGAAACATCGCGCGCATACCCAAGGCTTCGGCGCCGCGCCCTAGCGGGATATCGATGTCATAAAACCGGTTCGAGATATGAAACACGAGAAGACCGCCGGGCGTCAACCGATCCCGGTATAGCGCCATCGCCTCGGTCGTCGTCAGGTGGATCGGCACCGCGTCCGACCCGTAGGCGTCGATCACCAGAATATCGAACTTCATCTGAGGTTGCTGGGCCAGAACGATCCGCGCATCGCCGAGATGCGTCACCGCCTCTTGCCCGCAGGACGACATGAAGGTGAAGTATGCCGGGTTGCGGGCAATGGCATCGACCGTCTTGTCGATTTCGTAGAAATGCCAGTTCTGGCCTGGCTGTGCATAGCAGGCAAGCGAGCCGAGGCCGAGACCGACGATACCGATGGATTTTGCATCATCGGCGCGCGGCGACGACATGATCTGCCCCATCGGGCCATCGACATGATAATAGGTCAGCGGTTCCGGACGGCCACCGTCAAGATCGGCTATCCACTCAGCGCCGTGGATGGTCGTGCCATTCTTGTATATGCGCCGCTTGTCGTACTCCAGGATGCTGTGAGTGCCGAAAAAGCTGCGATCTCGATGAATGGCCTCGGTCCGCTGGATGTAGTGGCCACCCGAGAGCACCAGACAGACCGCGACAACCGGTGCCGTACCCCGGTGGTTGAGAAAGCCAAGACCAAGCAGTAGGATCGCGGCCAGTGCAACAGCCGTCAGCACTCCGTATGAGAGCGGTGCAAGCAGAATGCCCAAGTACCCTGGTAGCAACGCCAGAACGCCGACAGCAAGACCAAGCGTCGCCTCTCGCGGGGTGAATCGCACGGACCCTACCAGCAGCAGAACCGATGCCAATGCGACGACGACGCTCAGCTCATAGATATCTTTGAAGATCAATGGTGCGAGGATCGAATTGAACAGACCGCCCAAGGCGCCGCCGACCGACATGACCAGATAGAAAACGGTCAGATGCGCCTTGTCCGGCCGACGTTCGTAAAGCACCCGATGCGCCATCAGCGCAGTGATGAAGAAGGCGAAGGCCAGGAACGCGCTTTTGGCCCAGTTCAGGTGCACAAGGCCCACAGCGCTGGATAAGGCTACTAGTGTTACCAGTGCGACCATAAAAGCCGGGCGCAGGCGTTGCGGCGTGAACACCGATTTTTGCGAGAAAACCAGCACGAAAGTCAGAAGATAAAGCGCGAGCGGGATCACCCAGACCAGTGGGAACGAGCCCAGATCGGTGCTGATCCTGGACGTTATTCCCAGCATCATCGACGAGGGGATGAACGCCAGAACCGCCCAGCGAGCCATGTCGCGCAGGCTTGGGTCATCGCTGATATGGGCGCCGACTATGGGGCCCGCCGCGCGTGCGGTATCCCGGCGCGCTGTCAGGCCACAGGCCAGAAGCAGGATGCCCAGCGCACCAAAACCCGCGGCCCAGCCCCATCCGATCTGGGTCATGCCAAAAAGCGGCTCGGCAACCAGCGGAAAAGCCAGAAGTGCCAGCAGCGAGCCGAGGTTGCTGGCGCCATAAAGGAAATACGGATCATCCGCTGAGGCGCCGCCGCTTTTCGCGTACCAGGCCTGTATCAGCGGCGCGTTGGCCGAAAGAAACGTGAACGGCACGCCGACGCCGATTGCGTAAAGCGTCAGCGTCTGCCAGGCAGTAGAGGCAGAGGCGTCGTAGCTCCAGCTTTCAGGGATCGCCAGCGGCAGAAAGAACAGCGCCGCCGCCCAGAGCGCCAGGTGCAACCCAAGCTGCAGCCTGACCGGCACATGGCGGGTCAGCAGATGCGCATAAAGATAGCCCGCGATCAGGGCGGTCTGGAAAAACAGCATCGCAGTCGTCCAGACCGCCGGGGCACCGCCGATATAGGGCAGGACCAGCCGGGTGAAGAGTGGCTGCACGAAGAACAGAAGCGACGCGCTGGTAAAAATCGCAAGCGTGAACAGGGCCGGAGCAATGGCGGACCGTTTTCCAATGCCTTCAGAGAGCGAGATCGCCGTCACGATTGTTTCCTTCCAGCCGCATGTCCAGCGGCAGATTAGCGCGTAATATGGTCATTCTGTGACGGAATTCGCGTTTCGCTGAAGCATTGTCCACGGTTGGGGATAAAGTCTCAGCTGGAATTTCGGTGGTGGAAACAGGCCACATATTTATGCGCCGAACTGGTCCCACAAATCTGGCGCCGCGCAAACAGGTTGCACTCGGTGACATCACAGGGGTATGTCCGCGCCGTCGGGTGATTAGCTCAGTTGGTAGAGCGCCTCGTTTACACCGAGGATGTCGGGAGTTCGAGTCTCTCATCACCCACCATCCGGCCAGAGCCAGTCGTTTTGGGAACTCGCACGCGATGGCCTCACGACCGCTTTACTTTGCAGGTCGGACATGTACTTTTAGACAGGTCGTGGGTGCTGGTGGCGACAAGAGTTGCCGTAAGGTCAACATGCGGTATTGGACGTGAAGGATTGCATATGGCCGAGTCGCCGAAATCATACCCAGCCCATTTACGTGCAGCGCATTTGTCGGTTTCGCCCGGCGGCTCTGGTGCGCCCGCTGTGCCGCGCCCGCCGGGGCATCTTGGCCTGCGCCGGGCTGCCGAGATCGTCGAGGGTGCCGCCTATGATCTTGCGGGCAAAGAGACCCCGATTTTCATCTCGCGCCTGATCGAGATTGCCGCCGAGCTTGAGCGCCACGCTCGCGCCGGACAGAAACCTGACGGCGATGGTGACGTACCGTCGCCCGGATTCCGCAGTATCTGACCGAAACTGCAGATCTGCGCGCAGGATGTGTGATCTTCCGCGGCGCGCCCGCGATCTGTGCGGCTTCGAAATGTGCCGCGGCCTGCCGTCAGCGAACCATCAGATGGTCCGCCATTTCTCCTACATCGAACAGATCGGCCCGGCGGAATTCGTGACCGGGCAGGGTATCGACGTTCCTCTGCATGGCGACGATAACGAATTCAGCGCCCACCAGAGCGGCAACCGCGCGGGCGCGGGCGGTTATTCGGCGGCCTCGGCCGCGCGGGGCGCGTTC
>JBBKVJ010000445.1:0-3065 GCA_037968375.1 Paracoccaceae bacterium
TCATGACACTGCGCGCTACGACCGCGCCTGGGCGTTTTGCGATCTGCTGGTCATTGGCGCCGGGCCGACCGGCCTGATCGCGGCGCTGGCGGCGGCAGAGGCCGGGGCGGATGTGATCCTGGCCGACGAAGACAGCCTGATGGGCGGGCGGCTGAACGGCGAGACGCACGAGGTGGGCGGCGAGCCGGGCCACCTTTGGGCCGCGCATCTGGTCGACAGGCTTCGCGCGATGCCGAACGTCCGGCTGATGCCGCGCACCACAGTGACCGGCGCTTACGATCAGGGCACTTTTGGCGCGCTGGAACGGGTCGGACTGCATCTGGCCGACCCACACGCGGATGCGCCGATCGAGACGTTCTGGCGCATCGTCGCGAGGCGCGCGATCCTCGCCGCAGGCGCGCTGGAACGACCCATTGCCTTCCCCGACAATGATCGTCCCGGCGTGATGACGGCGTCGGCGGTGCGCACCTATCTCAACCGCTACGGCGTGGCACCGGGCAGGGCCGTGACGATCTTTTGCAACAACGACACTGCGCACCGCACCGCCCGCGATCTGGTCGAGGCGGGCGTCACCGTCGCCGCCCTGATCGACAGCCGCGAGGATGCCAGGATCGATGGTGATTTCCCGGTCTTCACGGGCGCTGAGGTGGTCGGCACCGGCGGCCGCCAAGGTCTGCAATCGGTCACGATCCGCCATAACGGCGCCGAGCGGAATATCTGGACCGATTGCCTGGCCGTGTCGGGCGGCTGGAACCCGACGCTGCACCTGACCTGCCACCTGAACGGTCGGCCGGTCTGGGATGACACGTTGGCAGCCTTCCTGCCTGCCAAGGATGCGGTGCCGGGGCTGACCCCCGCAGGTGCCGCGCGCGGCGTCTTTTCGACGGCGGGTTGTCTGGCCGACGGCATCGCGGCGGCGGGCGAGGCGGTCAAGGCTTTGGGCCTGAAGGCGACCAAGGTGAAAGCGCCGGCAGCCGAGGATGACCCCTACCGCCTCAAGGCGCTCTGGGCCGTCGAAGGCAAGGGCCGCGCCTGGCTCGATTTCCAGAACGACGTGACCGTCAAGGACGTGAAGCTGTCCGCACAGGAAGGCTTTGCCTCGGTCGAGCATATGAAGCGCTATACGACGCAAGGCATGTCGCCCGATCAGGGCAAGAACTCCAACGTCCTCGCTCTTGCGGTTCTGGCCGACACCACCGGGCGCGGCATCGCGGACACTGGCACCACCACCTTCCGCCCGCCCTTCGTGCCGGTCTCGATCGCCGCGATGGGCGCCGGTGCGCGGGCCGAGGGTTTCGCGCCGCAGCGGTTCTTGACCTCGCACGGGGCAACGGTGGAACGCGGCGCGCCGATGATCGAGGCCGGACTTTGGTATCGCCCGTCGTATTTCCCGCGCCAGGGCGAGACCACCTGGCGCGAGGCCTGCGACCGCGAGGTTGCGATGGTGCGCGGGGCGGTGGGCATCTGCGATGTCTCGACGCTGGGTAAGATCGATATTCAGGGGCCGGACGCGGGAAAATTCCTCGATTTCGTCTACACCAACACGTTCTCGACCCTGCCCGTGGGCCGCGTCCGCTACGGGTTGATGCTGCGCGAGGACGGCCATGTGATGGACGACGGCACCAGCACCCGGCTGGCCGAAGATCACTACGTGATGACCACGACCACCGCCGCCGCAGGCCTCGTCATGCGGCATCTGGAGTTCGTCCATCAGGGCCTCGCACCGCAGATGGACGTGCGGATGATCTCGGTCACCGAACACTGGGCGCAGTTCGCGGTGGCCGGGCCGAAGTCGCGGGAATTGTTGAACACGATCCTCGACAAGCCGCTGAACGCGGACGAGTTTCCGTTCATGGCCTGTGGCGCGCGCAAGGTCGCGGGTGTGGGTGCGCGGCTGTTCCGGATCTCGTTCTCGGGCGAGCATGCCTATGAGGTGGCGGTGCCCGCGCGCTGTGGCGAAAGCCTGTTCCGGCTGTTGCTGGCGCAGGCCGAAAGCCTGGGCGGCGGCGCTTACGGGATGGAGGCGCTGAACGTCCTGCGTATCGAGAAGGGTCTGATCACCCATGCCGAGATTCACGGCCGCACCACCGCCTTCGACATCGGCATGGAAAAGATGGTCAGCGCCAAGAAGGATTGCATTGGCAAGGCTGCATCGCAGCGGCCGGGGCTGTCGGGGGTGACGCGCGAACAGCTGGTGGGGTTGCGGCCGCTGAAGCCCGGCAACCGGATCACCGCCGGCGCGCATCTGTTCGATGAGATTGCCCGCGCGGTCAGTGCCAATGATGCGGGTTATGTCACCTCGGTGGGCTACTCGCCGACGCTGGACAGTTACCTCGGGCTTGGATTTCTGAAGGACGGTCGCGCCCGGCACGGCGAAACCGTGCGGCTGGTCGATCATCTGCGCGGCGTGGAAGAGCTGTGCGAGGTCTGCGATCCGGTGTTCTTCGATGCGCAAGGAGGGCGGCTTCGTGGCTAGGCTGATCGCGAAATCGCCGCTGGAGGGCATGCTGCCGGTTCGCGCCGAGGGGGTGGAGCTGAGCGAGGTGGTGCTTGACCTTGCGACAAGTATCGCGCCCTTCAAGGGCAAGGTGCGGGCGGTTTCGGCGGCGCTGAAGGAGATCGGGCTGGCGTTTCCCGCGCCCGGCAAAAGCCATGCAAAGGGCGATGCGCGCATCCTCTGGTCGGGCCGCGATCAGGCGCTGCTTCTGGGTGCAGCAGCGCCCGAGGCATTGCATGGCATCGCCGCGCTGGCCGATCAGGCCGACGGGCTGACCTGCCTCAGGCTGCAGGGACGATATGCCGAGGCCGCGCTGGCGCGGCTGGTGCCGCTTGACCTGCAAGCCGGGGTGTTCAAGCGCGGCGAGACGGCGCGCACGATGCTGTTCCACATGACCTGTTCGGTGACCCGGGTGGCTGCCGATGCGTTCGAGATCATGGTGATGCGCTCGATGGGGCGGACGGCGGTGCATGATTTGTCTGTGGCAATGCGGAGTGTTGCGGCGCAGGGGTGATCGGTGGCCCTGAGGTGGCCTTGAGGTGGCATTGGTGGGGTAGCCTTGGGGGGA